>JAHEGF010000086.1 GCA_024645155.1 Phyllobacteriaceae bacterium
ATATCCCGAGATTCAGCCGGCGCAAGCGCGTAACGCGGACAGGATGCAGAAAATTGACCGGGAGAAACGTGCAGATTGCAACAATAACGACAATTGCGAACGAAACCCACTCGCCCGGCTCAATCACAAACAATGTAAATACCACCATGTTCCAGACCACCGGAAAACCCAGGAAGAAATTCTCCTTCGTTTTCATGTGGGTGTCGGCGTAGTAGATCGCGCTGGTAATCACGATGATGGCGGCGGACAGGAACGAAAGCCCCTCGCCCATGAAGCCGCGCTGATAGAGCGCGAATGCCGGGATCAGAACATAGGTGATGTAGTCAATGACGCTGTCGAGCAGTTCGCCGGACCAATGTGGCAACACTTCCTTCACATTGAGCTTGCGGGCAATCGGCCCGTCTATGCCATCGACGAACAGCGCCAATCCAAGCCACCAGAACATCGCCGACCAACGCTGTTCGCTTGCAGCGACCAATGACAAAAATGCCAGAAACGACCCCGACGCGGTGAGCAGGTGGACGGAAAAGGCCCTGGCCTGCGGGGCTGAGAAGCGTTTGATCACGGACCGCGCCACTCCAATTTGCAGATTTCAGCCGACCGTCCGGTGAAATTCCAGTTTCGGCCAAATGCACGCAAACGGCTCTTATCGGACTTCGCGACAATGATGTCCTTTGCGATCCAGTATTCGGAATTGCTGATAACGGTATCTTCGCCACGTTCCTTGCCGGGTATCGGGGTCACCGCACCGTCAATGATCTTGGGAATCGAAAAAAGCCTCGTTTTTTCCCGCGTTTCATAGGTTATCGGCGCCCGTTCGATGCCGAGGAAATTGCCGACCAGTATGGATAGCAAACCCGTTGTCCCGCCAGCTTTTCCGGTGAATATCCTGGTAATGGCCTTCTCGGCGTAGATCGAGGCGCGCTTGTCGACAAACAGTCCGGCCGTCCAGTTGCCGCGGCTCATGTAGCCAGGAATTTCCATCACCAGACCGAGGTTGAGGCCCGACAAATCAACATCGCCGAAATGGCCGTCGTCAATGCGAAACCCCGCCCATGTCTGGCAATATCCTTCGGTCGGCTGGTGCTGGCCAAGTGAAATCACACAGGGGCAGAAAACCGTACAATTGCAAGACAGGATCAACTCTCCGTTGAGCGCCCACTCTTCGTTAGCCATTCAAAACTCCTCAATTCTCAATAGTGAATAAACAACAGTGCCGCTGCCCAAACAAGGAGAATACCGCCAGACACGAAACTTGTTACCCGGTTGCCGAATAGTTTTTCAAACAGGGTGAATACCGCCAACAATGCCATCCAGAACACATTCATTATGCCAACGGCAAACATGATCAGCATCAAAGCCCAGCAACAGCCAAGGCAATAGAGGCCCTGCTCGATGCCGAGGAGGTAGATCCTGACGCCGTTGCTGCTCCACCGGGCAAACAGTGTGGCAAAGGGATTGCGGCATTTTTTCAGGCACGAATTTTTCAAACTGCTGAATTGATAAGCCCCTGCCGCTACCAGGGCCACCGAACCGGCAACCGGAAGGAGCGGCAGCGCCGACGATCCGTTGGAAATACCCGCCGCGTACAGAAAAGTCGTCAGAGCCGCAAACCCGAACGCGGCAATTGCCCACACCGAAAGGTACCCGGCAACCAGTATGAGCGGATGCGCAACCGGCTTCGCACGCGAGGCGGCGGTGTCAGCTATTTCGCAATATGTCCTGATCAACGGTGCCGCTGAGGGAAGCATCATGGCCAAAGCCATCACGAACCACATTGCCGAAAGTGCCAGCAACGGTGCCATGCCGGCATCCCGTATTGGCGCCGGCGACAGGCATTGGGCAAAGAGAAAGTGCAGGAACGGCGAAAGTTCAATGTCCGGGAGTTTTCGCAGAAGTCCGGCGCCGGGTCCGCCTGCCTGAGATCCGAAAACATGCGCCGATTGAGCGCCCATGATCACCAGGATGATCCAACTGCCTAAAACCATCGCCGCTGCCGCCGTGTAGACGACCGCTGCCGGACGGCCGGCAAGTCCGCCGATGCGGCGTCCGGTAAATCCAAGATTATCCAGTCGGTTGTCCGATTGTTGTGACATCAGTCGCCATGGGCCATTTTGCCCTGTTGATTGCGTTGGTGAACATGCCATATTGCACGGGACAAGGCGCTGCAAGTGGCGCTCTGCTTGGGGTTTCGGAATCTAATGGCGTCAAAGAACCATATTGCCGATGTGATTGTCGCTGGTTCCGGGCCTGCGGGAATGATAGCCGCACTTGCCATCGCACGCGCCGGCGCAGAGGTGATCCTGGCGGGCCCACCGGTCAATACGAGTGATCGCCGGACAACGACTTTGATGATGCCGGCCCTCGATTTTATCACCGGGCTTTGCCCGCTTGAGGCGCTTATGGAGCGGTCTGCACCGCTTAAGACAATGCGGATCATCGACGCCACAACACGCCTGATCCGCTCACCGGCTGTTTCCTTTCACGCCTGCGAAACCGGCCTTGAGCAATTTGGATACAACATTCCCAATGCCGATCTCAACCTGACACTATCAGACGCCGTCGGGTCCACCGGAAATATCACAACTATTGAAGGCCTGATTGATGGCTGGCAGTTGGGCCGTGACAGGGTTGTGGCCGGCCTTGCCAGCGGACAGACCATCGAAGCGGAACTGGCAGTCGCCGCTGACGGGCGCAATTCAAGAGCACGCCAGGCGGCGGGTATCGACTACCGGGACATTCCCTATCCCCAATCGGCGCTCGTTGTCAGTTTCAGCCATGCACGGCCGCACGAATTCATCTCGACCGAGTTTCATACCGAAAGCGGCCCTTTCACGCAGGTACCGTTGCCCGGCAAACGGTCCAGTCTCGTTTGGGTCCTGCCGCCACAAACCGCAGAATCATACCTGGAGATGGACGATGCAGAACTTGCACGCCTGATCGAAGCGAAGATGCAATCCATGCTCGGAGCGGTGACCATGGAACAGGGCCGTCAGATCTATCCGATGTCGACCAGGATACCATACCGGTTCGCATGCAACCGGGTTGCCCTTGCCGGAGAGGCTGCTCACGTGTTTCCACCGATCGGGGCCCAAGGCCTCAATCTTGGCGTGCGCGACGCCATTGACCTGGAAACGTGCATTGGCACGGCAGCAGGCGACCGCGGTGCGGCAGCCGTTCTTGAAAACTACAACAACCGCCGTTGGCCCGATATTACCGGTCGTGCAGGCAGCGTGCACCTGCTGAATCGCTCACTGCTGTCATCCATGCTTCCCGCCCAGATCGTCCGCGCAGCCGGATTGGGAGCGCTCGGTTCCATTCCCCCGTTGCGCGCATTTGCCATGCGCGAGGGCATGCAGCCGGGCAGCGGCCTGAGGGCCCTTATTTCCGGTCTAAGGGTACAGGTCGGGCGGTAGGATATTGTTCTTGATCAAATAGAGCAGCGCCGTGACCGTAAAGACTGACAAGACCGTCGTGACCAATATGCTGGCCGATGCGCGATTGATCCAGACATTATACTGCTGGGCGATCACAAACACATTGGTCGCCGTGGGCAATGCCGCCAGAAGCACGGCTGAAAACACCCAAACCGGATCGAAATTGCCGATCCAGCTTAACACCAGATAACAGATGATCGGGTGAACGATCAGTTTGATGGTTGCGATTGGCACCAGTTGGGCCGGCAGCCGGCCGACCGGGCGCAACGCCAGCGTCACGCCCATGACGAACAAGGCGCAAGGTGCCGCCGCGCTAGCAAGGTAGTCCAGCAGGCGCGCCACCGGTACCGGAGGCCGAAGCTCCAGATAGGCTGCAGTGACCCCTACCGCTGTTGCAATGATGAACGGGTGCAGGACAATTTTTTTAATGACCCCGGCAGCCAAAATGCCAGCGGAATTGCGCTCGTCACCGGCGGCCGCCATCATCATCGGAGCAATGGCGAAATGCATGATGTTTTCAAAACAGAAGATCAGCGCAATCGGAACCGCGGCAGGTTCACCGAAAGCCAGCAGAGCCAAGCCCGGACCCATATAGCCGATATTGCCGTAGGCCGCCGCCAGGCCCTTTATCGTGCTTTTTGCGATTTCGCCGCGCGATCTTAGTGCCGAAATCAAAAACATCATCGAGAACGCGATGTAGGTGCTGAATACCGACCCGAAGATGAAGGTCCATTCCGACAGTTTCTCAAATGGTGTTTTTGACAAGAGTTGAAAGAACAGTGCCGGCAAAGCTACATAAATGATGAAGGTGTTCATCCAACCGAGCGCTTCTGCCGGTTGCCGGGTTATGCATGCGACTATGTAACCGATGAGTATGAGTCCAAAAAACGGGAGGACCAATCCGATAATGTCGGCCATCTGCGCCCCCACGTTGTCAAGTAAAAGGCGCTAACGTGTGCGAAAGGCCCGCGTCAATAAAAACATCATTGAAATCGTTGGTGATGTGATCCACATAACGCCGGAGAAAAAAAGTGAGAACGACCTTGCGAACCGCAAAATTTGAAATCGGCCAGATTGTCAAACACCGGATATTTCCATTTCGCGGTGTAATTTATGATGTCGATCCGGTTTTTGCGAATACGGAAGAATGGTACCAGTCCATTCCCGAAGAAATTCGGCCGCACAAGGATCAGCCCTATTATCACCTGTTCGCCGAAAACGCCGAGACAGAATACGTCGCCTACGTTTCGGAGCAGAACCTGCTGCCCGATGATTCAGGTGAACCTATTAGAAATCCACAGGTCAAAGAATATTTTCGGATGACGCCGGATGGACGCTACGAAGAAATCGAGCGGGCTACTCACTGACCTGACTACATGCCGGTGAAAAACCGGCCCGAAAAAAAACGGGGCTCGAAAGCCCCGTTTTATTTGAACACGATGCAAGATCAGTTGGCGCCTGATTTCGCCTTTTCCTGCTCTTCACGCAATTTCTTCTCGAAATCTTCCTTACGCTTTTCAATTTCGGTTTGCAGCTCCTTCTGGCGCACTTCCAGATCAGACTGCTTCAGCGGCGGTCCGTCGAATGCGTCGGTGAATCCGCTCAGCGAGACCTTGATAGGATTCGGCTTGTTCTGGAAATTGACTGACGTCATTGTCAGTTCTCCACCGCGCTTAAGTGTTGCAACGAGTTCATCATTGAGCGGTGCTTCTGCAATGCAGCGGTCCGGCAGGCAGATCGCGTAATTGATCTTTGTCGCCTTTCCGCCATCGATCTGCATGCCAATACCGGCCGGGATCATACGGCCTGTAGGAACCGAAACCTGGAATACCCTGCGATTTACCTTGCCCTTGACTTCGATAAGGCTGATACCGGTGATGAGCTGACGCGTATCCGCCAAAATGAGATTTTGAACGTTGCAAACGTCGGTTTCTTCCTGTTTCGAACAAACCTTGAACCAGCCTTGCGGAATTTGCTGGGCGGCAGCAGGTACGGTGGCAGAGGCGAGAAATACCCCGGTGAATGCTACCGAGACCGCCAGTCCCAAGGGGACGGTTCTAGTCAATGTCATGATTGTTCATTCCTCTTGTGAAATTCCAAATTCGCCGCAGACTGCCGCTATCGGCTGTCTCTTGTTGGATGATTAAGGCAACAGCATGGCTTGGCGCGGGTGTTACACCGAGTGCGCATGATAATCCAGCCCCGTATTTGTCCGGCGATCATATACAAAAAACAGGTAATTGCAGCAACAACCACCATGGAAACCAAAAATGGCTCCGTGATACCGTCATCTCGCGATTCGCCCAGATGCATTCATACTGCCCGGAGATGTGCATGTTTATTCGCCTTGTTGCCGCCAGCCTCCTTTGCGCCGCCGCGTTGCCGCCACTTGGCGCGGCCGCGGAACCGAGCCATGCGATTGCCATGCATGGAGAACCGGCATTACCGGCTGGCTACGAGCATTTTCCCTATGTCAATCCGGACGCACCAAAAGGTGGCCGCGTCACCTACGCGGTTGAAGGCACATTCAATTCCATCAACCCGTTTATCGTTCAGGGCGATGCATCACGCGGGCTGTTTGAGCAGACCTTTGGCTACAATGTGTTCGAAAGCCTGCTGGCCCGTTCACGCGATGAGGCGTTCACACTTTATCCATTGATCGCCAAATCCATCGAGATCGACGAGGAACGCACGTTTATCGAGTTTACGCTCGACGAAAATGCGCGATTTTCCGATGGCGAACCAATCACGCCGCGAGATGTGGTATTTTCGATGGAGCTGTTGAAAGAAAAAGCCCGCCCACTCTACCAACGGTGGATAAAACTTGCAGAACGTATTGAAATTTTAGGTGATAATCGCGTTCGCTTTCTTCTGTCCCCGGAAGCAGACCGTGAAACGCCTCTATTGCTCGGCCTGCTACCGATCCTGCCAGAACACGCCACCGACATGGACACTTTCGACAAGTCGACACTGAAACCGATGATTGCCTCCGGTCCGTATGTATTTGACGAAATCCGGCCCGGAGAACTGGTAACACTGAAGCGCAATCCCGATTACTGGGCCAAGGACCATCCCTCAAAGCGCGGATTCGACAATTATGATGAGATCCGCATTTCCTACTACCGGGATGCCAACACCATGTTTGAAGCCTTCAAGAAAGGCCTTGTCGATATTTTTGTCGAGGGCGATCCGGGACGCTGGGCAAGCGGCTATGATTTCCCGGCGGCAACTTCAGGAAAGATCGAGAAAGATTCGTTTTTGAGTGGCCTGCCTTCCGGCATGTACGGTTTTGTATTCAACACCCGGCGTGACAAGTTCAAAAACCGGGACGTCCGCGCAGCATTTGCCCAGACGTTCGATTTCGAATGGGCAAACAGGAACCTGTTTCACAGTGCCTACAAGCGGACAAAAAGCTACTTCGACGGTTCGGTATTGTCATCTTCGGGCAATCCGGCCAGCGATCTGGAACGCGAATTGCTCGGTCCGATCGCGGAAAAATTGGATCCGGAGATACTCGCCGGCACATGGGCACCGGCGCCTTCCGATGGTAGCGGGCGCGACCGGAAATTTTTACGCACGAGTTTCGACATGCTGCGCGAAGCCGGATATTCGGTGAAAAACGGCAAAATGACCGGCCCCGACGGCACTCCGCTATCGATCGAAATCTTGCTCAACGCCTCTTCCGGTGAGCAACTGGCAATGGCGTGGCAGCGCACACTTGAAAAGATCGGTATCGAGGTGACGCTACGGCCTGTCGACAGTGCACAATACCAGCAACGGCTGCAGACCTACGATTATGATGTCATGCTGCAATTCTATTTTTCCTCGCTGTCGCCGGGTGCCGAACAAATCGGGCGATGGGGAACGGCGTCGCGCGATGCGGAAGGCACCTATAATTTTGCCGGTGTTGCGGACCCCGACGTTGACGCAGCGATCAGCAACCTTCAGAAAGTGCGCACCCACGACGAGTTCATTGCCGCCGTGCGCGCCTATGATCGCGTACTTTTGAATGGCGCCTATATCGTTCCGCTCTATTATCGAAACGAACAATGGGTCGCGCACTGGAAACGCCTTGGCCATTTGCCGGATGTTCCGGTTTACGGCTATCAACTGCAAACATGGTGGGCGGCCGAGTAAGCGGTCGTTACCGGGGAGAGAAACAGTGAGCGCACGCACGCCAATACATATCGATATCGTATCCGACGTCATGTGCCCGTGGTGTTACATCGGGCAAAAACGGCTGGAAAAAGCGGTATCGGACGTTGATGATGCGATAGACGTTGATGTCAGTTGGCGGCCTTTCCAGCTCGATCCGACGCTGCCTCCTGAAGGCAAGGACCGTAAAACCTATCTGGCGGAGAAATTCGGCAGTAGCGAACGTGCGCGCGAATTGTATACGCAGGTCCGGCAGGCCGGAGATGCGGAGGGCATTCCGTTTGATTTTGACGCTATCGCCGTGTCGCCGAACACGCTTGATGCGCATCGCCTGCTGCGCTGGGCGGGGTCGGCAGGCGACGGCAAGCAGGACAAGCTGGCGCACCGGTTGTTTGAACTGTATTTCGAGGAGGGTGCAAATATCGGCGATCATGAAGTCCTGCTTGGCGCGGCTGCCGATTGCGGCATGGATACGGCGATCGTCGAGGGATTGCTGAAAAGCGACGCCGATCGCGATGCGGTACGCGACGAGGTGGAAATCGCCGGCAAGATGGGCGTTACCGGGGTTCCCTGCTTCATAGTTGAAAACCGCTACGCGATCATCGGCGCGCAGGATTCGGCAACGCTTGCCAACGCGCTGCGCCAGATTGCGGCAGCCAAGGAAAAAGGCGAACTGGACAACCCCGCTTCCGGCTAGGCGGCTTCGTCAGCCTTTTTTTCTGCCAGCCGAGCCAGTTGGGTGGCAACCACGGCGGCGCCTGAAAGCCGCTTTTCGGGGTCTGGCCAATCGCGCGCAAATACAACGCTGTGATCGGGCCTGATTTTCGCCAGGCTTCCCTGATCGGCAATCATGGCCACCAGCCCGGCAGGGTCGGCAAATGTGGCGTTGCGGAACTGGATAACAATGCCCTTCGGACCGGCATCGAGTTTTTCTACATTGGCCTGCCGGCACAGCGTCTTGATGAACATCACCTTCAACAGGTGTTTAACCTCTTCGGGCAGCGGTCCAAAACGGTCGATCATCTCGGCTCCAAAACCGTCTATTTCACCGATCGAATGCAGGTCACCCAAACGGCGATAGAGGGAAAGACGAACCTGGAGATCGCCAACATAGCTTTCGGGAATCATGACCGATGTGCCAATGGATATCTGCGGCGACCATCCCCCATCGGCTGCCGCGGTTTCGCCGCGTATTTCGGCAACGGCTTCTTCGAGCATCTGCTGGTAAAGCTCGTAACCGACCTCGCGAATGTGGCCTGACTGTTCCTCGCCTAGCAGGTTGCCGGCCCCACGAATGTCGAGATCATGACTGGCAAGCTGGAAGCCTGCGCCCAACGTATCAAGTGATTGAAGGACCTTGAGGCGCCGGTCGGCCGATGCAGTCAGTGCCTTTTTGGCCGGCAATGTAAACAATGCATAGGCGCGAAGCTTGGACCGCCCTACCCGGCCGCGCAACTGGTAAAGCTGGGCAAGACCAAACATGTCAGCTCGATGGACGATGAGCGTGTTGGCGGTCGGAATATCCAGCCCGGACTCGACAATTGTCGTAGACAGCAGCACGTCGTATTTACCGTCATAAAATGCGTTCATCACATCATCGAGTTCACCTGGCGGCATCTGCCCGTGGGCCGTTGCGACCTTTACCTCCGGCACAGTTTCCTTGATGAAGGCTGAAACGAAATCCAGATCTGCAATCCGCGGCACCACGTAGAAACTCTGGCCGCCGCGATAGCGTTCACGTAACAGCGTTTGCCGGATAACCATTGTATCAAAGGGGGAAATGAAGGTTCGCACCGCCAACCGGTCAACCGGGGGTGTCGTAATCAGCGACAGTTCGCGTACGCCAGCCAGCGCGAGCTGTAATGTACGGGGTATAGGTGTGGCACTCAGCGTCAAAACATGCACATCGCTTTTCAGTTCCTTCAGGCGCTCCTTGTGCTTGACGCCGAAGTGCTGTTCCTCGTCGATGACCAACAGACCCAGATTTCGAAACGCGATCGATTTGCCGAGCAGCGCGTGGGTCCCGATGACGATATCGACCTGGCCGTCGGCAATGCCGGCCTTGGTTTCCGCAAGAGCTTTCGCGCCCACAAGGCGTGAAGCCTGGCGAATTTTGACCGGCAATCCGGAAAACCGTTGCGCGAAAGTCTTGAAATGCTGGCGTGCAAGCAATGTTGTCGGCACCACTACAGCGACCTGCAGGCCCTCCATTACCGCAACAAAGGCTGCTCTGAGCGCAATTTCGGTTTTTCCAAACCCGACATCGCCGCAAATCAGCCGGTCCATGGGTCGCCCTGAGGCAAGGTCGTCGAAAACGGCATCGATGGCAGTCAGTTGGTCATCGGTTTCGTCATAGGGAAAGCGGGCCGCAAACTCACTCATCACACCATCGGGAGGCAGCAATCGCGGCGCAGACTTCATTGCGCGCTCTGCTGCGGTGCGGATCAATGCGCCGGCAATATCGAGCAGACGCTTTTTGAGTTTTGCCTTGCGGGCTTGCCATGCAATTCCGCCCAGCTTGTCGAGAACGGCAGTACCCGCCTCGGAACCGTAGCGCGACAACAGCTCGATATTCTCGACCGGAAGGAACAGCCGGTCGTCGCCGGAGTAATGCAGTTCGACACAATCATGCGGGGCACCGGCTGCGGTGATCGTCTTCAATCCTGCGAAGCGTCCGATACCGTGTTCGGTGTGAACGACAATGTCTCCGGGAGCCAATGCCGAGGCTTCGCTGATAAAATCGGCCGCCCGCCTGCGCCTGGCGGATTGGCGGACCAGACGGTCCCCCAAAATATCCTGCTCGCCGATGACACACAGCTTCGCGGTTTCAAAGCCGGTTTCCAGCTGCAGCACTGCAAGCGCGGTTACGGCACGGTCCAGGTTGTTCACGTCTGTGGTCGAGCGAACCTGTTCGGTCTTTCCGACATCATGCTCTTCGAGAATGTGCGAGAGGCGGTCCAGGGACCCGGCGCTCCAGCCGGTGACAATCACCTGCTTTCCGGCAGCTTTCCGGGCGGAAATGTGGCTGACAACACTTTCGAAAACATTTGTGTTCTGGTCAGCGCGTTCGGCGGCAAAGGAGCGTATCTGCATCGCACCCGCGGACACAACCGGGCGGTCACGGGTGTCGATCGTGTCAAACGGCGTCAGATCAAAGCGATCACGGCCGCTGGCCAGCGACCGGACCTCCTCCAGCGGCAGGTACATGCGCTCGGGCGCAAGCGGGTGGTATGGTGTAGTCTCGCCGAACTCCCTGCCCTGCCCCTGAATGATACGCGCTTCGTAGTGCTCGCAAACCTGGCTGTAGCGTTCCTCCAGTGCCTCTTCGCCACGATGATCAACGACGATTGCGGCATCGGGCACATAATCGAACACGGTATCCAGCTTTTCGTAAAACAGCGCTAGCCAATGCTCCATTCCGGCAAAGCGCCGACCTTCACTGACCGACTGATAAAGCGTGTCCTGTGGAGATGGAGCTCCGAATTCTCCGATGTAGTTGCGGCGAAACCGGGCAATCGTCTCATCATTGAGAACCACTTCGCTCATCATTTCGAGCGCAATGTCCTTGCATTGGCCCGTGGTTCGTTGAGTTGCCGGATCGAAAGTGCGGATCGATTCGAGGATATCACCGAAAAAGTCGAGCCGCAGCGGTTCATCCAGACCGGGTGGAAACAGATCCATAATACCACCGCGCACCGCATATTCCCCGACGTCCCGGACGGTTGGCGTCCGCTCGTAGCCGCGATTTTCAAGATGCCTAGCGAGCACATCCATGGCGACCTGATTGCCCGGCTTTGCGAAAAATCCATTGGTGCGAATGACATCACCGGGCGGAACGCGCTGCAGTAGCGCGTTGGCGCTGACCAGCAGGATTGCGGGATGCGGGTTGTCCCTGAGCGCCAGCAGTTTCGACAGCACCGACAGGCGGCGCGCTGCCGCATCCAGTCCTGGAGATACCCTGTCGTAGGGAAGGCAATCCCAGGCCGGCAACTCCAGTACCGGCAATTCAGGAGCAGCGAAGTGCAGTCCTGCAGCGATTGCGGCCAGCCGCTGACCGTCACGTGCAACAAACATCAAAGGCCTGGCTGAACCAACCTGGCGTGCCAAATCGGCAAGCACAAATGCCTCATAGCCGTCGGCAACACCGGATATTGTTACAGGTCCGCGCCGGTCGGCGGGGAGCTTGAGGTCGCTTTCTGCTACCGGCATCAGCTGCGCATCGTTTCGCGGAACCGGCTAATGCGTAAAAACAATGGTGTGTCGCACGTGTCGGGAACCGGAGTGGCGCCGGTGAACCATTTCAGCATTTCCGTATCCGGCATCTCGAGAAGTCTTTCAAATGCGTCGAGGTCGTCATTGGTCATTGTGGACAGGGCATTGTCGGCAAACGGCCCGAGTATCAGGTCCATCTCGCGGGTGCCGCGATGCCAAGCGCGAAACCGTGCCCGCTTGCGCCTTGGATCCATTTTCTCGTCAGCTTGCCGGGAACCTGTCATGGCATTCCTACTCCGCTGCTGGCGCATATAAACCGGCAAGGACGCCATGTCAGCCTTGCACATGAAAATACGTTGCATAAAGTCGCCAATATGCGCCCCTCACAGCTCGATCCGTTGTTTGCACCAGTATCGGCCCTGCCAGGTGTCGGACCGCGCGTGTCGAAACTTATTGAAAAGCTCTTTTCGGCAGACAGCCCTGACGATGAGCCACGTGTCGTCGATCTGCTGTTTGTTGCACCGCATTCCATCATCGACCGCCGTTTCAGACCCGGCATTGCCAATGCGCCGGAAGGATCCATTGTAACGCTGGATCTTCGCGTTGACCGGCATGTCGCAGCGCCGCGCGGCCGGGCAAACGTACCGCACCGCGTTTTTTGTTTTGATGAAACCGGCGAGATCGAGCTCGTATTCTTTCGCGCCAAACCGGTATGGCTGGAAAAGGCACTGCCGGTTGGAGAAGACGTCGTCGTCAGTGGG
>JAHEGF010000314.1 GCA_024645155.1 Phyllobacteriaceae bacterium
CTGACTGCAACAGACAATGTGGATTCCAGCCCGGGTGGAAGCGACGGCGTGTTGTCGGAAACGACGCTCCGCCTAAACGCGGTGTCGGACTGGAGCCGCCATTCCGCGACGCTGGACGCCTATTACACACAATTGCAAAGCGTCTCTGGCGTCGCCTACTCGGAACCCAATGCCGGGGTAAACGGCACATTCACCCTCGAACTCGGCAACGAATACCAAGTCAACACCGCTGCCGGTTACCAGCTTGGCCGCGAATCGGCTGTAGGTCCGGCAAACACGGTATCGCGGTCTTTGCGCCACACGATTGACGGCAGCGCCGGATTTGAAAAAGCAACTGGCAAACTTCGATACGCCATCACCGGCAATGTTCAACGCCTGCAATACTCCGGCGGCAGCGTGTCGCAGAGCGACCGCAACGCAACACTGCTGACGGCAACTCTGCGCAGCGGATATGAAATCTCCCCGGCAATTATCCCGTTTGTCGAGGCCGAGTATGGTCGCCGGATATACGACGAAGCGTTGGACCAGAACGGTTTTTCGCGCTCATCCGACCGGCTGGGCCTGCGCCTTGGAACCGAGTTCGACTTCCGGGAGAAATTCTCCGGTGAATTGTCTGCCGGCTGGTTGCAGGAAAAACTCGACGACGCCACGCTCGATCCGGTCTCCGGCCTGTCCGTCAACGCCGCACTCAACTGGTCACCGAGCCGCGCGACCACGGTTGCGCTCAATGCCTCTACCGAAGTCGAGGGAACGACGACTGCCGGTTCCAGCGGATCGCTCCTTTATTCAGGCGAAGCAACACTTACCCGCCAGATTCGTGCCAATCTGGAGACCTCGGCAACAATCGGCGGCTATTTCAGGGATTTTGCCGGAACCAGTGAATACGACCTGTCCTATCGTGCTGGTGTCGGCTTTACCTACTGGCTCAACCGCTATTTCGGCCTGACCGGCCGGGCCAGCCACGAAACCGTGACCAGCAGCGATTCGACACGCGAATACTCGGCAAACCGTGTGTTCCTAGGCATCCGCCTGCAGCGTTGACGCGAATCAACCGCGACAAGTTCCAGCCCTAGCGCGCGATCTTACGCCGCTCCAGCGGTGTCGTGCTCTCAAGCAGTTCGCTTATCGAGCGTGCAACGCTTTGGTGAATGTCCGGGCGCCAGAGCGCAAAGGCGACATTTGCCTCTACAAATCCTTCCGGCGACCCGCAGTCAAACGTTCTGCCGGTATAGTTGTAACCGAAAAACGGCTGCATTTTTTTCAGTTTGAGCATGGCGTCGGTCAACTGGATTTCGTTGCCTGCACCGCGTTCCTGTTCGGCCAGAAGCGGGAAAATCTCCGGCTGAAGGATATAGCGGCCATTGATGTACTGGTTCGAGGGCGCGGTACCCGGTTCCGGTTTTTCTACCATGCCGGTGATCTCGAAGCCGCCTGCCACATCGTCACCCTTGGCAACGATGCCGTATTTGTGGGCGTCGACGGGATTGCATTCCTGAACTGCGACGACATTGCTGCCGGTCTCCCCATAGAGGCGAACCATCTCTTTCAGGCAACCGGTCTCCGATTGCATGATCATGTCGGGCAACAGCAGGGCAAAAGGTTCATCGCCGACGAGATCGCGCGCGCACCACACCGCATGCCCCAAACCGAGCGGAACCTGCTGGCGCGTGAAACTTGTTTGCCCAGGCATCGGCTGCATGCGCTGAAGTCGTTCCAGACGGTCGTCCAGGCCACGCTCTGCAAGCGTGCTGTACAACTCGTACTGGACATCGAAATAGTCCTCGATGACTGCTTTGTTGCGGCCGGTCACAAAAATAAAATGTTCAATTCCAGCCTCACGGGCCTCATCTACCACATACTGGATAACTGGCCGGTCAACGACTGTCAGCATTTCCTTCGGGACAGCCTTGGTTGCCGGAAGGAACCGAGTTCCAAGCCCGGCCACCGGGAATACTGCTTTTCTGACTTTTTTGTGAACTGTCATGACGGGCCGCTTCCGTTTTTTTGTTATCATTTTTCTCCGGTGACATTTCCACGCCCAAATTGATAAATATTGAACGAACATCGGGAATCAGGCTTCCAGGACGTATCCAAACTGTATGGATGGGACGTAAATCGCCCCTATGGTAAACCATTTACTAACTGCCGGCGCAATAGAACAGCCTTATGCGATTGCATGGAGATATCCCTAATGACCAAACTCCGTATTGCCAGTAGTTTCTTCCCTGCTGCCCTGGCCGCAGCGCTATTTCTGGCTACACCATCACTCAACACCGCAAGTGCCGACGCCGGCTTTGAACGCTGGGTAATTGGTTTCCGTTCGGTTGCAGCAAAAAATGGCATTACACGGGCGACATTTGACCGGGCTTTTCGCGGCGTGACCGCGCCCGATCCCGAAGTCCTAGAAAAAGCGCGGTACCAGCCAGAATTTAATGCACCCGTCTGGCAGTATTTCGATAATCGGGTACACGAACAGTCCATAGGCGTCGGCCGATCGATGAAAGGAAAATGGAGTAACTGGCTCGGCCGTATCGAGAAGCGGTTCGGCGTAGACCGCCATATCCTTCTGGCAATCTGGTCGATGGAATCCAATTATGGCGAGATTCTTGAAAATGACCGGGTGATGCGGAATGTGGTGCGCTCGCTGTCGACATTGGCCTATGCGGACAAGCGCAGGGCAAAATTTGCACGCACCCAACTGATTTCGGCTCTCAAGATATTGCAGCGCGGTGATATTACTGTTGATCATCTGACCGGATCATGGGCCGGTGCTATGGGGCATACCCAGTTCATTCCGACCAGCTATCAGGCTTATGCTGTTGACGCTGATGGCAACGGCAAACGCGACATCTGGAATTCCGTTCCCGATGCGCTCGCTACCGCTGCCAATCTGTTGAAGCGCAACGGCTGGCGCCCGGGGCATAGTTGGGGATACGAGGTGATTTTGCCGCCGGGGCGTAAATTTCCGGCCGGTTCCATGAACCTGTCGCGCTGGGCTTCGATCGGCGTCAAACGTGCCAACGGCAAGGCGTTCCCGCGCGGCTCGGAAAATGCCGAACTGAAAGTGCTTGATGGCAGTAACGGGCCAGCGTTCCTGGTCACGAAAAATTTCTTTGTGCTCAAACGCTACAACAACGCCGATAAATATGCCCTGGCAGTGGGTCTTCTTGCCGATGAAATTGCCGGCTATGGTGGCATCAGGCAGGACTGGAAACGGCCTTTTGCCAAATTGAGTTTTGCCGAAAAGGAAGAGTTACAGCGCCTGCTTTCAAAACGCGGGTTTTACGATGGAAAGATTGATGGAAAGATCGGCAGCGGGTCGAAAGCCTCGATCATGGCGTTTCAGAAGCAGGCTGGGATGGAACCCGACGGCCATCCGAGCAAGAAAGTGCTGAATGCGTTAAAGTGATCCAATGAGTGACATGCGCTCCACCAGCCTTTCGTTTCCAAGGTCTTTATCTCAGGCGGCCTCATTGGTGATGTGCCGTTTGGCTATTGCGTTCATCATTTGTGCAATGGTGGTCGTTCACCCGCCAGCCGCGGTTTCTCAGGAAGCGCCGGGATTGTCGAGATTGCTTCAGAAACTGATCCGCGGCGGCCAGCCTTCGAAACGGGATCTGAGGAAACAAGAGCAAAAAAGAAATGCCGGCAGAAAATCGGATCGTGTACGAAAACCGGTCGAAGCGGCGCCCGAAATCCCAGACAAGCTGGAAAATGCCCGG
>JAHEGF010000087.1 GCA_024645155.1 Phyllobacteriaceae bacterium
GAACTGCTTGCGCACCTTGAGGTAATCGACGGTCAGTTCATACATCACCGCCATGATGCCGACCGCCTCGGCGCACAATGCCGCAATGCCCTGGTCGACAACATGGCGGACTGCCGGGAGTGCATTTTCCGGATCACCACACACCTGTTCTGCGCCCACACTCACATTGTCGAAGACGATCTCCGCGCCATGACGTCCGTCCTGCGTGGCGTAACCCTGCCGCGACACGCCGGGCATGTCGCAATCGACAAGAAACAGGCCGATACCGTTTTCATCGCGGCTGCCGCCCGCCGTTCGCGCGGTGACAAAAACCTTGTCGGCGCTTTCGCCATCGAGCACCACGCTCTTTGCACCGGCCAGGACAAAACCGCTGCCATCTTTCTTTGCGGTCGTCTCGACGTGATGCAGGTCATAACGCGCGTGCCTTTCGCCGGTGGCAAGTGCAAGCCTGGTCCTGCCTTCGGCAACGCCGGGTACAAGTTCTGCCCGCTGTTCGCCCGAGCACGCCAGACGCAGCGCACCGCCACCGAGCACGATCGATCCGAAATAGGGTTCAAGTGCCAGTACCTTGCCCAGGGATTCCATGACAATCATGGTTTCGACAGGTCCGCCGCCTATGCCGCCGTCGTCTTCGGAAAACGGCAGTGCCATCAGCCCCATATCGGCAAATTGCTGCCACGTCTGGCTGGAATAGCCTTCGGCGCTTTTCATGTAGCCGTTGCGTGCCTCGAAACTGTAGGTGTCGGCCAGCAGGCGGTCGAGGGAATCCTTGAGAATTGACTGTTCTTCGCTCAGATCGAAATCCATGGGTACTCTTTCTTCTTCAAAGCCCGAGAACGGCTTTCGCGATGATGTTTTTCTGAATTTCGTTTGTTCCGCCGTAGATCGAAACCTTGCGGTAATTGAAATAGTGCGGCGCTGCATGGCCGGCATCTTCCGGTCCGATGGGCGGTTCGTTCGAACCCTCGTCTGCAAGATGCTGCAACGGCAGCGCATAAGGGCCCATCACATCCATCAGCAGCTCGGTCGTTGCCTGCTGGATCTGCGACCCCTTGATCTTGAGAATTGACGAAGCCGGATCCGGCGTGCCGGTGTTGCCGCGTTTCGCTTCTGCCGCAACGACCCGCAACTGGGTCATCTCAAGGGCTTTCAGGTCAATCTCGACCGATGCGAGCTTTTCGCGGAAGCGCCGGTCTTCTATCAGCGGCTGCCCGCCCGACATTTCCTGCGCCGCCAGTTGGCGGATGCGTTCGATACGCTGCTTTGAAAAGCCGATGCGCGCGATGTTGGTACGCTCGTTGCCGAGCAGGAACTTGGCATAGTTCCAGCCCTTGTTTTCCTGTCCGACGAGATTTGCAACCGGCACCCTGACATCGGTCAGGAACACCTCGTTGACCTCGCGTCCGCCATCCATGGTCACGATGGGCCGCACTTCGATGCCGGGCGTTGCCATGTCGATCAGCAGGAACGAAATGCCTTCCTGCTTTTTCGCCGTCTTGTCGGTGCGTACCAGGCAGAAGATCCAGTCGGCGTGCTGCGCCAGCGTCGTCCATGTTTTTTGACCGTTGACGACGTAGTGATCGCCGTCGCGGACAGCCGTGGTCTTCAGCGACGCCAGATCCGAACCGGAACCCGGTTCCGAAAAGCCCTGGCACCACCAGTCATCGAGATTGAGTATGCGCGGCAGGTAGTAGTCCTTCTGATCCTGCGATCCGAAAGTGTAGATCACCGGTCCGACCATGTTGACGCCAAAGGCCAGCGGCGAGGGGGCCGGGAACTTCTGCATTTCCTCAAGGTAGATATACTGTTTCATCGGCCCCCAGCCGGTGCCGCCATATTGCTCCGGCCAGTGCGGCGCGCCCCAGCCCTTGGCATTGAGTATCCGCGTCCATGAAACAAGATCTTCCTTGCCCGGGTACTCACCCGACTTCATTTTTTCCCGAATGGCCGGGTCGAGGCTGTCTTCGAAGAAAGTCCGGACTTCATTGCGGAAAGCGATTTCTTCGTCCGTAAAACGCAGATCCATGATTGCCTCCCTAGTTGATTTCCAAAAGGCCGGCGGCACCCATGCCGCCGCCGATGCACATGGTCACCACTGCATATCGGACTTTGCGCCGCTTGCCCTCGATCAGTGCATGACCGGCAAGCCGCGCGCCGCTCATGCCGTAGGGATGGCCGAGCGGGATGGCACCGCCATTGACGTTGATCTTTTCGGGATCGATCCCCAGCTTGTCCCGGCAGTAGATCACCTGGACCGCAAATGCCTCGTTGAGTTCCCAAAGGCCGATATCATCGACATTCAGCCCGTGACGCTCCAGCAGCCTGGGTATGGCAAAGACCGGGCCGATACCCATTTCGTCGGGCTCGCATCCTGCCACGGCAAAACCGCGGAATGTTCCAAGCGGGTCGATACCACGCTTTTCGGCGACTTTCGAAGACATCAGCACCGATGCGCTGGCACCGTCGGAAAGCTGGCTGGCATTGCCTGCCGTGATGCAGAAACCCTCACCGCGCACCGGCTTCAGGCCGGCCAGGCCTTCGGCCGTTGTGCCGGCGCGCGGACCTTCATCGCGGGCAAGCTCCACTTCACTGTAGCTGATTTCCTTGGTTTCCTTGTCAGCAATGGCCATTGTCGCCTTTATCGGGGCGATCTCGTCGTCGAAGGCACCGCCGTCCTGGGCAGCCGCCACACGGCGCTGTGATTCAAGTGCGTAGGCGTCCTGTGCCTCTCGCGAAATATTGTAGCGCTTGGCGACCGTTTCCGCAGTGTCGATCATCGGCATGTAGGCCGCCGGCACCATTTCGACCAGCGTCTTGTCGAGCAGCCGGAACGTGTTGCGCTTGTCGTTCTGCACCAGGCTGATCGATTCCACGCCACCGGAGATGCCGATCGGAACCCCGTCATTGCGGATGGCATTGGCCAGCACCGCCATCGACTGCAGGCCGGACGAGCATTGCCGATCGATGGTCGTTCCGGCCACTGTCACCGGCAGCCCGGCGCGCAGCAAAGCCCTGCGGGCGACATTGAGCCCTGTCGTGCCTTCCTGCATGGCGCAGCCCATGACAACGTCTTCCACCTCGCCGCCTTCCAGCTTCGCGCGGGCCAGCGCATTGGTGATCACATGGGCGCCTAGTGCGGAACCATCGGTGTTGTTGAGCGCGCCGCGATAGGCTTTGCCGATCGGGGTGCGGGCGGTGGATACTATGACGGCGTCGGGCATGGGTCTTGTCTCCGTTATGAGGCGCGTTTGGATGCTGCGCGGGCAGCCTCCTCCTGTTTCAGTTCTATTTTCGACAGTTTTCCGACCGGTGTTCTCGGCAGGCCGGAACGGATTTCCAGTGCGGCGGGCAGTTCGTGCGGACCGAGGCGCGGCTTCAGGAATGTCCGCAAGGCTTCAAGGGTCAGGTTCGGCGCACCGGCACGCAACTTGACAAAAGCCTTTGCAGCTTCGCCGCGATAGGCGTCGGCGATGCCGATCACCAGCACCTCTTCGACATCGTCATGCTGGTAAATCGCCTGTTCGATCATTTGCGGGTAAACATTGAACCCGCCGGACAGGATCATGTCTTTCTTGCGGTCGACGATGGTAAAGTAACCGTCTTCATCCATGAAACCGATGTCGCCGGTCAAAAACCATCCGTCCGCAAAGCATGCCGCATTGTCTTCCGGCCGGTTGAGGTAGCCACTCGTGACATTGCTGCCGCGAACTGCAATCTCGCCGGTTTCACCCTGCTCAAGTTCCCGGGACGGGTCGTCAAGGGAAACGATGCGCAGGAAGACGCCGGGTAGCGGTATACCGATCGTGCCGTTCTTGTCGGGGCGGGCCGGCGGCAGGTTGGTTCCGGCCGGCGATGTTTCGCTCATGCCCCAGCCGCCGACGAGATCGAGACCCATTTTTTCGCGCAGGCGCGTTGCCAGTTCGGCAGGTAGCGGTGCACCGCCCGAAGCCGCGATCTTCAAAGACGAGAGGTCCCGGGTCTCAAAACCCGGCACGGTGGAAAGGGCGATCCACATTGTCGGCACACCGGGAAAGGCAGTGACCCCGGTCTCTATGTCGTCGAGAACAGCGGCGGCATCGAAACGCGACCGCAACAGGATCTCGTTACCGTTGTTCAGCGCACGCAACATCACCGTTGACAATCCGTAGATGTGGAACAGCGGGAGTATCAGCAGGATCCTTTCGATCGCGTCTTCATCAATCAGGCCCCAACCCTCGTTCCACAATTCATAGGATGACATCGACGCCGACAGGTTCCGGTGGCTCAGCATTGCCGCCTTGGGCAGTCCGGTCGTGCCGCCCGTATACTGCAGCAGCGCCAGGTCATCGACGGCGATTGCCGGAAGTGCCGGGGCAGGCAAAACGCTGCCGGAAACCTGTGACCACACCAAAATACCGGGATCGTCCGGTAGCGGGGTTCGGTCGGGATCGTCGCCCCAACAGGCATCCTCGCAGACAATGACATCGTGCACGGCACCGCCGGAAACCAGTTCAGCGGCCCGGCCGCACAGGCCGCCGGTATTGGTCGTGACAAGAATGCGCGCGCCGCTGTCGGCAATCTTGTGCTGCAGCACAGGCGCCGAATCGAGCGGGCTGAGATGCACGATTGTCGCACCAAGGCTCAATGCGGCAAAAAAGACCACCGGATGCCACGGCGTGTTCGGCAGCAACAGCGCCACCCGGTCGCCCTTTTTTATACCCGCTTCGGCGAGACGCATGACCGCGGTCCCGACCGCATTATCGAGTTCCAGGTAGGTAATGGCCCGTTGCCGGAACGAGATTGCCGTGCGCCTTGGCCAGTGTCCGGCGGCCTTTTGAACGATGTCATGGACCGGAAATGTGTCAATCGCCGCCCGCGCCGACATTCCTGCCGGGTAGGATTTCTCCCAGGGTGCTGCGAACTCAGGCATCGTCAGGCCGTTCCGGCCTGCAGGTCGGCAAAGCCTTTTTTCTCGCTGGCGAGCTTCACAAGCAGCGCCGCCGGCTTGAATACGTCCTTGCCTGTCTTGCCATGCCAGTACTCGAGGCGCTCGACGATCTTGTCCAGGCCTTCCATGTCGGCCCAGAACATCGGGCCACCCTTGCCGATCGGGAACCCGTAACCGTTGGTCCACACGATATCGATATCCGAAGGCCGTTCGGCGATTCCTTCCTCGAGGATCAGCGCACCCTCGTTGACCATCGGATAGAGCGTGCGCTCAAGGATTTCCTGATCCGATATGGTGCGCCGGTTTATCCCCTTCCCGGATGCCTTGTCGGCAATCAGTTTTTCGACTTCCGGATCCGTTTTCGGTACCCGCGAACCGTCTTCGTAGAGATAGTAGCCCTTTCCGGTTTTTTGCCCGTACCGGCCCGCCTCGCAAAGCGTGTCGGAAATGACCGCCTTCAGGCCGAGTGATTTTCGTGTCCGCCAGCCGATATCCAGCCCCGCCAGATCGAACATCTGGAACGGGCCCATCGGCCAGCCGAAATCGGTAAATGCCTTGTCCACGGATTCGGGACTTGACCCTTCCAGTAACAATGCTTCGGATTCGGCCGAACGCGAACCAAGCATCCTGTTGCCGACAAAACCGTGGCACACTCCGACAACCACCGGAACCTTGCTGATCCGCTTTGCGATCGCCAGTATCGTTGCCAGCACATCCGGAGCAGTTTTCTCGCCACGCACGATTTCAAGCAGCTTCATCACATTGGCCGGCGAGAAAAAGTGCGTGCCAAGCACATCCTGCGGGCGCTTGGTGAAGCCGGCAATCGTGTTGACATCGAGATAGGAGGTGTTTGACGCCAGTATGGCTCCCGGTTTGGCGATCGCGTCAAGCTTGGTGAACACGTCCTCCTTGACCCCGATCTCCTCGAATACCGCCTCGATGATCAAGTCGCAGTCGGCGAGATCGCCATAGTCGGTTGTTGGCGTAAAAAGTGCCAGCCGTTTGGCTTTAGCCTCATCGCTGAGCGAGCCGCGTGAAACCGAAATGCCGTAGTTCTTTTCGATTGTCGCAAGCCCGCGTTTTAGAGCCTCTTCATTGGCTTCAAGAATGGTGACCGGAATGCCCCCGTTAACGAAAGACATCGCGATTCCGCCACCCATGGTGCCCGCACCGATGACACCGACCCGGTTGATGGCGCGCGGTTTGACAGTTTTGTCGACGCCTGAAACCTTTGCCGCCTCGCGTTGCGCAAAGAACAGGTGGCGCTGCGCCTTAGACTGGTCACCCGTTACCAGTTCGATAAAATATTCGCGTTCCTTTTTCAGACCCTCCTCGAAGGGCAGCATGACCGCGTTCTTGACCGATTGCGCGCAGCGCAGCGGCGCAACCAGGCCCCGCGCCTTCGCCGTCGCCTTTTTGATTGCCGCGTCAAGTGCTGCTTCATCACCGCGGGCGGCTGCAACCTTTTCGTCGCGGTCGCGGACCAGAATCAGGTGCGCGCCTTCACTTGCCTTGGCTGCGGCGAAAGCGACGGCGGCGTCGACCAAACCATCTTCGACGACCTGATCGACAAGACCGTGCTTCAAGGCATCGGCTGCGCCGATCGGATTGCCTGAAACTATCATGGCCAAAGCCTTTTGCGGACCGGCAAGGCGAGGCGCCCGCTGGGTGCCACCTGCGCCCGGGAGAAGCCCGAGCTTGACTTCCGGCAGGCCGACCATCGCTTTGGCATCGGCGACACGGAAGTAGCAGCCAAGTGCAAGCTCCAGCCCGCCGCCCAGTGCCGTTCCGTGGATCGCCGCGACTGTTGGCTTGTTGATTGTCTCGAGGGTTGCGATCAGGTCGCCAAGATTGGGTTCCTTGCTGGTCAGGGGCGTGCCGAACTCCCTGATGTCGGCACCGGAGACGAAGGTCCGCCCCGCACATGTCAAGACGATCGCTTTGACCGTGTCGTCGTCACGGGCGGCGATCAGCGCTTTGTTGAGCGGATCGCGCAGCGCATAGCTCAGCGCGTTGACGGGCGGATTATCGAGGGTGATGACGGCAACGCCGTCCCGGCTGGATACTGATACGATCGAGGACAAGGAAAACTCCATGGCTAGGTATATGGTGGCTAGGTATTTGATTGATTGGATTGCGCGCCGGCGGTCGCCAGGAACGCGTTGATCAGCGCAGTTGTTTTTTCCGGTTTCTCGATGCCAGGAAGATGTCCGGCATCCCTGATGATTTCAAACTGCGCTCCGCCGATGAGTTCCGCCAGCGAACGGACGAGGTCGGGCGGCGTCGCGCCATCGCCATCGCCAACCATGCACAGGACCGGCACATCCAGTGCGCGAGTCGATTCGGTCAGGTCGGCATCGCGAATGGCGGCGCAGGTGCCGGTGTAGCCCGAGACAGGTGTCCGGGTAAGCATGGCGCTGTATCCGGCAAAGTCGGCATTCTCCGGTGAGCGATAGGCCGCCGTGAACCAGCGTTCGAGAATTGCATCGGCAATCGATGCGATTCCGTCGCGCTCGATCAGGCCGATCCGGGTGTTCCAATAATCCTCGTCGCCGATCTTGTGGGCGGTGTCCATGAGTACCAGGGCTGAAACAAGGTCCGGACGCAGTGCCGCCAGACCCTGGGCAATCATCCCGCCGACCGACACGCCGGCAATGACCGCCTTTCGGATCTTGAGATGATCGAGAAGTGCTGCCAGATCCTCGACATGATCCGTCATCGAATAGGGGGCAGGGGTGGCTTCCGACAATCCGTGACCGCGCTTGTCATAGCGAATGATGCGGCAGGGACGGGTCAGACCGCCGGCGACCGCGTCCCAGATGCGAAAATCGCTTCCAAGCGAGTTGGCGAACACGATGACGGGACCTTTGTCGGTTCCGGTATCGCTGTAATGCAGGACAACGCCGTTCACGCGTACAAACGCCATTTGGGTACCTCCGCGAAAAACATACTACCGGGTATGTTGGGATGCAATGTCCGTGCGGCATTGTAACGGATATTATTTGCATGCCCTTGTCCGGCGAGAATAGCCGCTGGCAATGCCGGTTTGACGTTGACGTCTCAAACATGCTCGTGCCAGCATCGGACCGGCAGCTTTTTGTTCGCGAAGCGGGACAGGAAGCGTTGGTTCCTGTCGGCCACCGGACATCTGAACGCCGGAGACCGGGGAAATCGCCCAGGGGAGCGCGTGAAAGTTTGGAGAAGAACCTCCTGAAATACGTCTGGAAACACTCACGGCCGCAACAGCTGTGGATGTTCATTGTCGTCGTATGCTCCATGCCGCTCTATTTCATGTCGCTGGATCTGCCCAAGCGTATCGTCAACGGGCCGGTGCAGGGAAACGGGTTTGAACAACCCGGTCAGTTGCAGCCATACCTGCAGTTCGATCTGCCGTTTGGTGACTGGATTGCAGGCCATCCGGTCCGGGTGTTTGACGGAATATCCCTGGACCGGCAGTCGATGCTGCTTGCCCTGTGCTTCACATTTCTGGCGATGGTGTTCATCAACGGCTGGTTCAAGCTTTACATAAACACCTACAAGGGCAGGATGGGCGAACGTATCCTGCGCCGCATGCGCTACGAACTGTTCGACCGTGTATTGCGGTATCCCATTCAACGTGTCCGCCGCGTAAAACCCTCGGAAATCACCAGCGTCATCAAGGACGAGGTCGAGCCGCTTGGCGAATTTATCGGAGACGCCTTTACGGCACCGTTGTTTCTTGGCGGACAGGCGATAACCGGATTGACCTTCCTGTTTCTGCAAAATTATTTCTTCGGCTTTCTGACGCTGGGCATCGTGCTTTTCCAGGCTTGGCTGGTCCCGCTTTTAAGACGGCGCCTGCTTGTTCTGGGGCGCCAGAGGCAACGTGCGGCACGCGCGCTTGCCGGCCGGATCGGCGAATCTGTCCAGGGCATGGACGACATTCACCTCAACGACACCACAAATCTTGCCCGTGCCCGCATCTCCGGCATGCTCGGGCAGATATTCCTGATCCGGTTCGAGCTTTATCAGCGCAAGTTTTCGGTCAAGTTCATCAACAATTTTCTCATCCAGTTCCTGGCGTTCCTTTTCTATGCCGTGGGTGGCTATTTCGTCATCAACGGTTCCATGGATATCGGTGCGCTGGTCGCCTCGATCGCCGCCTACAAGGACCTGCCGACGCCGATCAAGGGCTTGATCGATTGGGACCAGTTGCGGTTGATGAACCAGGTCCGCTACGGCCAGGCAATCGAGGATTTCGCCACCACCGAGGTCGATCCGCCGGAACGCCAGCGCTTGGCGGAAGGCGACATCCCGAAAATTTCCGACGGCTTTGCCGCCGAAAACCTGTCGATCATCGACGACAGCGGGACAACGCTGCTGGAAAGCGTTGCATCGGTGCTGTCGCGCGGCGAGACCGTGGCATTGATCGGCGATACCCGCTCTGGCGTCGACCGGTTTGCCGAAGCGTTGGCGCGGTTGCTGCCGCGCTCACGGGGCCGGATACTACTCGACGGAACCGATCTCGATGACCTTCCCGAATATTTGACGGGGCGGCGGATAGGGTATGCCGACAGCTCGACGTTTTTTCCCGACGCCACGATACTGGAGACAGTCAGCGAACCACTGATGAACCAGCCAGAGGCCGGACACCAGCCCGATACGGAGGATCCGGTCAGGAAACTGGCGCTGGCTGAAACCCGCCGTTCCGGTAATTTCGTAGGCGAGGTTTCGTCACGATGGATTGACCGGGACCGCATCGGCATTGCCGGTGATGAAGAACTTCAGGCCCATTTCCGCTCGGTTATGGAATCTGCGGGCCTGTTTGAAGATGTACTGCAACTCGGGTTGCGCCGGCCGCTGAAGGAAAATGAATCCGACGCCGTTCGTGAGCGTATTGTCGAGGCCCGAAAACGCTTTAGCAGCGAAATCGATGCCGGCGGACTGGCACCATTGGTCGAACTGCTCGATCCGGAACATTACAACAAACAGCTTTCTGTCGGCGAAAACATCATTTTCGGAACAACGAAAGTGACCGAGGACGAAGCATTCTCGCTGGTTGCAAATCGCGAAGTGCGCGAAATCCTGCAATCCACCGGAGCTGAAAAACGCCTGTTTGAAGTGGGCATGGATATTGCGCAGACCAATATTGAACTGTTCGGTGACTTGGCCGATGACAGTCCGATGCTCGAGCAGGCCGGTGCCATGACGCCCGATCGGATTGCGGAACTGGCTGCAATCGTAAAGGAGATTGGCGACAAGGACTTTGAGCGTGTGGTGGTCAAGAACCGGGACGCCATCCTGGCCCTGACATTTGACTATATCGAACGGGAATCGCGCTTCGGCCTGATCGACGACGATCTTCAGGATGCAATCCTGGTCATTCGCAGGAACCTGCATCAGCGATTGGAGGAATCGGAAAGTTCGCTTGTCCAGTTCTTTGACCCGGAAGACTATAATGATCTGCAATCGATCCTCGACAACATCCTTTTTGGCCGCATCGATACGCGCCGCGCCGGTGGCCAGGATCGTGTCATTACCGCGATAACCGAATTGATATTCAAGATGGATCTGACCGAGCCGGTTTTCCGGGCCGGGCTGGAATTCGCCATCGGCACAGGCGCCCGCAATCTCAGCGATTCACAGGCACAGAAGCTCAAGGTTGCACGTGCGTTGGTCAAGAAACCGGACATTCTCATTTTCAACCGCGCGCTGGTCGCACTTGAACCGGAGAGCCGCAAAACAGTCCTCGACAACGTGCTGAAAATAAGCGGCCAGCCCGGCAAGCGGCAGATGGGTATGTTGTGTGTCCTTGTCGATGCGGCCAACGCCGACAAATTCGACCGGGTAATCCGCTTTGAACGCGGGCAGATAACATTTGATGGCAAGCCCGATCAACTGAACGTTGATAAAATCATGCTAGAGGAAGAGGATGAACGCGGGTCCCAGGGGTAACCCCGCGTCATGGAGACAGATAAATGACGACGCTCAATGACGACGTTGAACTCTTGCGCAAGGTTCCGCTGTTCCAGTCCGTTAGGCCGGCAAAGCTGAAACTCCTTGCTTTCAATTCGCCCCAGTTGGTGTTTGAAGACCGCGAAGTTGTGTTTCTGCAAGGGGCAACCGACACTTCCGCCTATTTTGTCGTTAGCGGGGAAGCAGAAGTCCTGTCGCGGTCAGACGGCGAGGATGTCGCAGTAGCCACTATCGGCAAAAACATGCTGTTCGGCGAGATATCGGCATTTTGCGACGTGCCGCGCACGGCAACCGTGCGCGCCAAGGGACCACTAATCGCCCTGGAAATCAGCCGCGAGACTTTGAAACAGCTGATTACCGAATTCCCCGAAGTCGCGATTGAGATAATCCGCGAATTGGCCATGCGCCTGACGCGCACCACCGGGGATCTTGCCGCCGTGATGGGTCATGGCAAAAAAGCCGGATGAAAACCGGACGTTACGCCACAATTCCAAGGACAATGGCTGCAGTCAACGCCACATAGGTCAGATGGTGGATTAACTGGTCAAATCCGTGCGCGGTCCAATAGGCTCCGCTGCTCACCGAATGTTTGCGGGTTGATGAATACTTGGCCTTGAAATAATCGGTTAGCAGGTGGATGACGAACTCAGCCACCAGCAGTTTCCATATGACTGACCAGGCGATGCCTAGCGCGACAAGAACCACCAGTGTCCCGGCTACATGGATTCCTGCATGGATATAGCCGCCGGGACGGTCAAGGTGGCACTTGTCGCGGATCATGGCAGGCCATTGCAGCATGTAGTCCGCAAAAAAATGCTTGAGCTGCAGGCCGCCCAATATCCACAGAACCGTCAATTCCACTCCGGATTCTCCACGCTGGTATTCTGGATATTCCGTTTCCTTCCCCAGTAGTGTGAACCTACCGGCGGGGCGCCGTCAATGTGCCCGGCAATCACGATAGGCGCCTGCGTGGTCCCGCCGGGCAAAATAACCGCTGAAAGGCTCCGGAAAGCCGGCATTTGTGCACCATCCGCGGCTTTCGCTTCCCTGGTCTAAGGTGCCGCAACGTCAGGTCCCTGCACGGGGATTGGCACGGTACTCAAGTATGGCGGAAAATGCATAATGGCGATGAAAGGCAGTTGATTTAAGGCGCGAATTGGCGTTCCATCAGGCCTTGTTGCGTATCCGGCATCTCCGGGACGCACGGAACCGACGGCCGATGTGGCCGGATCGTAGAAGACTGTACAGGGAGTAAACGGTCTCATGTTTAAAATGAAAACACTGCTCGCGGCGACCATTCTGGCGTCGGGATTTGCAACCATGGCAAGTGCCAAAACGCTGGTTTATTGCTCGGAAGGCTCACCGGAAGGCTTCGATCCCGCGCTCTACACCGCAGGAACCACGTTCGATGCCTCGTCCAAACCGATCTACAATCGCCTTGTGGAATTCGAGCGCGGCAAAACCGCCACGATTCCGGGCCTTGCAGAATCCTACAGCGTATCGGACGATGGCCTGGAGTACACTTTCAAACTGCGTGGCGGTGTAAAATTTCACACCACAGACAATTTCACGCCGAGCCGCGATCTCAATGCCGATGACGTGATCTTCACGTTTGAACGCCAGCTCAACA
>JAHEGF010000088.1:0-1581 GCA_024645155.1 Phyllobacteriaceae bacterium
GGTCCGTTCATCGAAAAGGTCCGCCCGGTCATTGACGCGGTCCGAAAGGAAGGGGACGTGGCGATTGCCAGGTTTATCCGTGAATTCGACAAGGCGCCGGTGGAACCTGATGCCCTTGCTGCGACGCCTGAAGACTTCGAACGCGCTTTCTCGGAACTCGATCCGGAGATGATCGCGGTTCTTGAGTATTCTGCGGGTAACATCCGCCGGTTTCACGAAGAGCAAATGCCGCGGGAAAGCTGGATGAAGGAAATTCGTCCGGGTGTGCTGGTGGGTGAGCGTTATTCGCCGATCGACTCTGTTGCCTGCTATTCGCCACGTGGCAAGGGATCGTTCCCGTCTGTCACGCTGATGACCGCCATACCGGCCGTTGTTGCCGGGGTGCGCGATGCGATTATCCTTACCCCGCCCGGCCCTGACGGTTCAATTGATCCGGCAACACTGGTAGCTGCAAAGCTTGCGGGAATCGACCGGGTTTACAAGGCAGGCGGGCCGCTGGCCGTGGCGGCAGCCGCATTCGGGACCCGGACGATACCGCGGTGCGTGAAAATCGTCGGACCCGGCAGTCCGTGGTTTGCCGCTGCCAAACGGCAGTTGACGGGCGTTATTGATCCCGGTCTTCCTGCCGGTCCAAGTGAGAGTATTGTGCTGGCCGACGACACGGCGAACGGTGCACTTGCGGGACTGGATCTCGTTATTGAGTCCGAACATGGCGCCGACAGTTCTTGTTTTCTGGTGACATGGTCGGAGAAAGTGGCAAAACAGGCGGCTGTTGCAATTCCCGGTTACTGGGCAAAACTTGGTGCCGAACGGGCCGGTTACTCGGCTGCTGTCCTGTCAGGAACCAGCGGCGGCATCGTGGTGGCGCCAAGCCGGGAAGCAGCCTACGCATTTATCAATGACTACGCTCCCGAACATCTGCAAATTCATTCAAAACAAGCGTTCGAGCATTTGGCACATATCCGCAATGCGTCGGAAATCCTGCTTGGTGAACATGCCGCGGGTTCAATCGCCAACTACATGATGGGACCGAATTGCGTGTTGCCGACTTCGAGCGCAGCCAAAACGCATTCGCCGCTTGGTGTTCGCGATTTCATGAAAAGCTGCTCGATCGGGCATATGACCAAAACCGGGTTTGACGAAATGGCGCCGAAAACCGGTGTGTTTGCAAGGTATGAAGGCTTTGATGCCCATGCGCTGGCGGTTTCCGATATCCGGCGGACGCTTTTGGATGACTGACCAGGCTATTGTGCCGCAACAAGCGGCAATGTCCGCTCGCCCTGGTTGAGCGGACAAAGGATGTCGGCAATGACACCGCGGAGCCAGCGATGTGCCGGGGCATTGGTTACCCGCTTGTGCCAGACCATGCAGATAAGCGGCAGTTCCATTTTCATCGGTGGCTCGTAGACGGACAGGCCGAGTTTCGGCCCGAGTGAATGGGCCAATTGCCGAGGGATGAGGGCAACCTGGTCGCTTTCGGCGACAGCGCCGCACACCCCGTAGAATATCGGCATGGTCATCACCACCCGGCGCTGCCTGCCGACCCTGGCCAAGGCCGCATCGCCCATCGCCTTGAGCTTG
>JAHEGF010000088.1:1591-12469 GCA_024645155.1 Phyllobacteriaceae bacterium
CGCGCTGAGCCGGCCCTCAGGCGAGAAAAGGATGTGGCCAAGGTCGCAGAAAAGGTCAATTGGTACTGTGTCGCCCGGTGCAATTCCGGCGCGGCGCAAACGCTTGTGACCCTTGCGTGCGATCATGGCAAAGCTGGAATGAAACATTGGCCTGTGGTCGACCCATTCCGGAAAATCGGTAACCGGCAATATCGCAAGATCAACCTCGTAGCGTTCCAATGTCGTAACGTAGTTGTCGGGAACCAGGTCGACGAGTTGCACCCTTACGCCTGGTGCAGCGGTAGCCAACCGGTCTGCCAGGGTCGGCATGAGCATTTCGGCGAAAAAATCCGACCCGGAAATCTTAAATACATCGGTGCATCTGGCGGGATCGAAATCCGGCGGGCCGGACAGCACCGTCTCCAGGCGATCGAGGATCTCGCGCAACGGGAGTTCCAGAGAGACTGCGAAATCGGTTGGTTTCAGACTGTGTCCATGGCGGATGAACAAGGGATCGTTGAGTGCGGCGCGCAACCGGCCAAGAGCCGCCGACATGGCGGGCTGGGAAAGTCCGACACGGTGGCCCGCGCGAGTGACCGATCGCTCCGACAGAAGCGCATCGAGAATTCGCAGCAGGTTGAGATCGAATGCTCTTAAATTCATTTCATGGATGTATAGGATATAAACTATCGATTTGAAATATGTTTCATCACCAGTCACAGTCAGCGTGTTGATAACAATCTGACTTTTCGGAGATATCATGCACACAAACCCGCACCTGGACGGGGCCGTGGAATGGCTCGGCACGTCCTACAGAACCATCCTTTCAAAATCTGAAACGGCAGGCTCGATGTCTGTGGTGGACACCGTTTGCCCGGACGGGTCGGGACCGCCGCGTCATGTTCACAAACGGGAGGATGAAACGTTCATCATGTTGAGCGGTGAATGCGAAATGTGGCTCGAAGGCAAAAGCTGGATTATCGGACCCGGAGACACCGCTTTCGTACCCCGTGGCAAGGAGCACACGTTTCGCGTGATCGGCGGGCGACCGAGCCGGCATCTCGTTATCCTGACCCCTGGCGGCTTCGAAGATTTTTTTGTCGAGATGGGTACAAACCAATACCGCATTCCCGAGGATATGGATAAAATCGTTTCCGCGGGCGCGCGCTTCAACCTGGATTTCACAGGACCGCCGCTCGGGGCGCAACAATAATCATCATAAGGTAAGGGGTCTAATATGAGGGGAATATCATTCTGGTTTTTTGCCATGGGGACTATCTACGTCACTATTGGCATGTTGTGGGGAATTGAAATGTCAGTGAGCCAGGATCATTCCATGGCTCCCGCTCATGCCCATTTGAACCTAATTGGTTGGGTTACAATGGCACTGTTTGGGATCTACTATCACCTCGTTCCCGAAGCTGGCGAAAAAACTCTGGCGAAAGTCCATTTTGCAATTGCGACAGCCGGTTTGATTGTCATCGTTCCAGGTATCGTGATGGCACTGAACGGAACTGGTGAAGCGTTGGCCAAGGGCGGCTCGGTACTGACTGTTTTGTCGATGGCAATCTTTGTCTTCACCGTATTTCGCAACCGCGCCGCAGCCTAATTTGCAGAACGGATCATATCGGCTGCCTTTTCGGCAATCATGATGGTCGGTGCATTGGTGTTGCCTCCTATGATATTGGGCATCACCGATGCATCGGCCACGCGCAGTCCTTCCACGCCGCGAACCCGCAGTTGCGGGTCAACCACTGCCATCGCGCCGGTACCCATTTTGCAGGTACCGACCGGGTGATAGACGGTGTCGGCGCGCGCACGAATATGGTGCATCAAATCGGAAGTGCCGGTCACGCCTTCCGTATAAAGCTCCCGAGCACGAAATTTGGCCAGCGCCGGAGCCTGCAGGATATCGCGCATGATCCGGGTACCTTTCAAAAGGAGGTCGGCATCGCGTTCGTCGGTCAGAAATTGCGGATCGATGCGCGGCGGCGACAGCGGATCGGCGTTGTTCAATCCGACCTCGCCGCGCGAATGGGGCCGCAACACGCATACATGGCATGAATAACCATAACCCAGATGCAGTTTGCGGGCATGGTCATCGACAATGCCCACGACGAAATGCAATTGCAAATCAGGTCGCTCGAGCGCTGGATCGGATTTGATGAAAGCGCCGGCCTCGGCAAAGGGAGTGGCCAGCATGCTCTTGCCCGTCTTGCGCCACGCAAGGGCGGCTCTGACCAGATTAAAGGTGCCCGTCAGCCCGATACCGACCATGTCTGTTTCGCGCGATTTGTACGAAATGATGAAATCGATATGGTCCTGCAGGTTCTTGCCGACGCCGGGCAGGTCATGGACAACCGGGACTTGGTGGCGCTGCAGTTCCTCTGCCGGACCAATACCGGACAGCATCAGGAGTTGCGGTGAATTGAACGCGCCGCCGCACACGATGACCTCCCTTTTTGCCGAAACGGTCCGCAGTTTACCCTTGTGCAGATACCGCACACCAGTCGCTCGCTTGCCATCAAGTTCTATCCCGGCGGCGTGGGCATAGGTGATGATTGTCAGGTTTGGCCGGTCCATGACCGGATGCAAGTAGGCTGCGGCAGCCGAGCAGCGCTCGCCATTGCGTCCCGGATCATGGAACTGGGTGACCTGATAAGGTCCCGCACCTTCCTGTTCGGGGCCGTTGAAATCGTCATTTGAGCGGATTTGCATCTGTTCGGCCGCCTGGATGAAGGCCGATGATATAGGGCGCGGCGCCTGTTGCTCGGAAACATGAAGCGGCCCATCGGCTCCGTGAAACCTGCCCGCGCCGCGCTGGTTTCTTTCAGCCTTTTTGAAATAGGGCAGCACATCGTCGTATGCCCAGCCCTCGCAGCCAAGCCTTGCCCAGTCGTCGTAATCCAGGCGGTGTCCGCGGACATAGAGCATGGCATTGATCGCACTCGAACCTCCAAGCGTCTTGCCGCGAGGCTGGTACCCCTTGCGGCCGTTCAGACCGGACTGCGGGACGGTTTCATATGCCCAGTTCTTGATTTTCGGCCTGCCGGGGAGCAGCGCTACGGTCGCCAATGGAGCCCGTATCAGGATACTGCGCCCTTCGTCGCCAGCTTCAAGCAGGCAAACACGCACATCGGCATCTTCGGAAAGACGGGACGCCAGCACAGAACCCGCCGAACCTCCACCAACGATGACGTAATCATAGGTCACGAGCGACACTTTCCGCTGCCTCCTGTTGCGATGAGAACACCGAAAGATATGGTGTGTCTACAAGTCGTTGGTTGAATACTCTTTCAGGCGATCGCGGGTCTGTACCGGTAGCAGTTCCGGCGATTTGGGCTTGCGGGTTCCGCAGCGTCATCTGCTGGTTAACGTGCGGAAGGTGCGAATACCTTTTCGATCCATCATTTTTCCGGTTTAATCCGTGGGAGGCCTTTCAGGTTTTTCCTCTCCTGCCGCCGGTCCTAAAAAGGGTATTTCATGACGCAGCAAACAGCCAACGAGCAAATTCCCAAACCATCGGGCAAACCGGTTGTCGGCAACATGCTGACCGTTGACAGCGAAAAACCGCTGCAGAGCCTGATGGAGATTGCGCGCGAGCAGGGGCCGATCTTTCAGCTCGACATGATGGGGACGCCGCTGGTGATCGTTTCGGGCGCAAAACTCGTGCACGAATTGTGCGACGAAAGCCGGTTCGACAAGGCAGTGCGCGGTTCATTGCGGCGCGTTCGCGCCATCGGCGGGGACGGGCTGTTCACCGGCGATACCCAGGAACCGAACTGGGCAAAGGCGCACAATATCCTGCTGCCGACTTTCGCGCAGCGCGCAATGGTCAACTACATGCCGATGATGCTCGACATTGCCGGCCAGTTGGTCATGAAGTGGGAACGCATGAACGCCGATGACGAGATCGATGTCGTTCACGACATGACCGCATTGGCACTGGATACGATCGGTGTATGCGGTTTTGACTACCGCTTCAATTCGTTTTACCGCCGCGATTACCATCCCTTCATCGATGCGCTAACGCGCACGCTTGAAACCTGCATGATGCAGCGCGGCCTGCCGTTTGAAAGCGTGATGTTGCGCAAACGTCTTCAGCAGCTGAAGGACGATGTCACCTACATGAACGGACTCGTTGACGACATTATTCGCGAGCGCCGCCGTGGCGGTTCAGAAGGTCAGACCCAAAAGGACCTGCTCAATTACATGCTGGCTGGCGTCGACAAGGTCACCGGTGAAAGTCTGTCGGACGAAAATATTCGTTATCAGATCAACACGTTCCTTATTGCCGGCCACGAAACGACATCCGGACTGATGTCGTTTGCGTTCTATTTCCTGCTCAACAGTCCAGGTGTGCTGGAAAAAGCCTACGAGGAAGTGGATCGCGTGCTGGGCAAGGATATTTCGGTCTTGCCGACCATCCAGCAGGTCAACCAGCTGGTCTATGTCCAGCAAATCCTGAAAGAAGCTCTTCGATTGTGGCCAACGGCGCCGGCATTCGGACTCTACCCCTACGAAGACGAGATCATCGGCGGCCAATACAAGCTGAAGAAGAAGACATTCACCACCGTGCTGACCCTGATGCTGCACCGCGACAAATCGGTGTGGGGTGACAATGCCGAGGTATTCGATCCGGACAATTTCACCCGCGAGGCAGAATCTGAACGGCCGTTCAATTCCTACAAACCTTTTGGCAACGGGCAGCGTGCCTGCATCGGCCGGCAATTCGCGATGCAGGAGGCAACACTCGTCCTGGGCATGATCCTGCAGCGGTTCCAGCTGTTCGATCATATTGGCTACAAACTGAAAATCAAGGAGACCATGTCAATCAAGCCCGACGGGTTCAAGATGAAAGTCAGGCTCCGGCCGGACATTACCCGCAGCGCATTGGTGCCTGGCGCAACGGTTGCCGACAAGTCCGATTCACTTGTGAAGGTTGCGACCAGGCCAAGCCACGGAACACCACTTCTTGTACTTTACGGGTCCAATCTGGGTACGACGGAGGAATTTGCAGCCGATATCGCCAATGCTGCCGAACTGAACGGTTTTGAAACGACTATGGCAACGCTTGACGAATATGCCGGCAAGCTGCCGGAGAGCGGTGCAGTATTGATTGCCAGTCCATCCTATAACGGTGCACCGCCCGATAACGCCGTCCAGTTTGTCAAATGGCTGGGAAGTGCAAAGCAGGGCGCAGCCAGAGGCGTATCCTATGCTGTTTTTGGCAGCGGCAACCGGGACTGGGCATCGACATTCCAGGCCATACCCAGGTTGATTGACGAAAAACTGGAAGAACTGGGTGCAACGCGCATTTCACCACGTGGTGAGGGCGATGCGCTTGACGATATCGATGGTCAGTTCCGTTCGTGGCTCAACACCTTGTGGCCGCAAGTCGTTGAAAAACTTGAACTTGATATCCAACTTTCAGGGTCCGACGAAATCGAACCGCTCTATGATGTGGAGGTTGTCGCGCCTGCGCCGCGGGCCCCGGGCGTCGATGATGCCTTCGAACCGGTGACGGTTTTGGAGAACCGCGAACTGCAAAATCGCGCGAAATCCGATCGCTCGACACGGCATATCGAGGTCCGGCTACCCGAGGGCATGCGCTACCGTCCGGGAGACCATTTGAGTGTACTGCCAATCAATAGCGACACCCTCGCCAATCGTGTGTTGTCGCGGTACGGCTTTGCCCCGGACACGCAGATCGTGGCGCATGCAACAGCGGGCCGCCGTAGCCCGCATGGCCTGGACGGACCGGTCTCGGCGGGGCGGCTTGTCAAAACGATTATCGAATTGCAGGCGGTTGCAACACGCAAACAGGTGCAAACGCTTGCGCACCACACCCAGTGCCCGAAATCGAAACCTGAACTGGAGGCGCTTGCCGCTGAACCTGCAAACGGCAGGGACACCTATCGCAGCGAAATATTCCTAAAGCGCGTTTCGGTTCTGGATCTGCTGCAGCGCTTTCCGGCCTGCGAGTTGCCGTTCAACATTTTCCTCGAAATGATGCCGTCGCTGGCCCCGCGCTATTATTCGATATCCTCTGCTCCAAATAAAGAAACAAACGTTTGTTCAATTACGGCCGGGGTAGTCGAGGGCCCGGCGCGGTCAGGCAATGGCACCTATCGCGGCGTCTGCACCAGCTATCTGGCAGGCCTGGAGCCCGGCAACACATTGCGCGGCACGATCAAGGAGACAAAAGCCGGGTTCCGCCTGCCAGATGACCCGGAAATTCCGGTGATCATGATCGGGCCTGGAACGGGATTGGCGCCGTTTCGCGGCTTTATCCAATACCGTGAAGGCCTTGCGAAGGATGGCGCGACACTCGGGCCGGCGATGCTGTTTTTCGGTTGCCGTCATCCGGACCAGGATTTCATCTACCGCAACGAGTTGGAGGTGTGGGAGGATTCCGGCCTGTGTGAACTTCACATCGCGTTCTCCCGAACCGGCAAGAAAAAGACCTATGTGCAGGATCTGGTGCACAAGAACGGCAGCAAGATACTGAAACTGCTCGACAAAGGCGCCCATATATATGTTTGCGGCGATGGCTCGCGCATGGAGCCCGACGTCAAGCATGCACTTGTCACGCTGCACAGCGAAGCAACCGGCAATGACCCAGCGGAAAGTGAAATCTGGATGGAAGGGCTGATATCGTCAGGACGCTACAATCTTGATGTTTGGGCCGGTGGCTGACTTCCTGATAGCATGACGGTCGCGTATCGGGCCGGGTCCTGCCAATGAATGAATGCCGGTGAAACAGAAAAGCCCGCGCTTTCGGCGCGGGCTTCATGGCATCGCAATTTGCGAGACGATTAGGCGGCTTTCTGGGAATAAAGCTTGGATACTTCTTCCTGAACGGTCTTGGCGCCGTCGACAACTGTTTCACGTGCGCTTTCGGCTGCATCACGAACTCGGTCGTAGTTTGCGCGGGTGTTGTCCCGAACGAAGTCAACCTGCAACTGAACAGCCTCGTTGACTGTCTTTGCGCCGGCGATCTTCTCGACGGTGTTGAAGGTGTGCTCGAGGTTTGCATGGGTTGCGTCGATCAGGCCACGGATGAAACCTGCATAGCCGCTGACAAAAGCGCCTGCCAGTTTTTCGGCACCATCAGTTACCTTGTAAGCGCCCTTCTGCAGGTCGCCTGCACGGTCCTTGCCAGAACCGGCGGTGCGCTTGACGAAATCACGAACGGAGGAAGGAACTTCCACCTGTTTCTGGACATTCTCGATGGCTTCCTTGACGGAGGCTACATAATCATTTGCTGCGGTTGCAGTCTTGGGAGTTTCGGTCTTCTTGGTCATCTTGATCTCCATCCTCATAATGGGAGCTATGGTTGCGCCCCGTTCTTTCTAGACCCGGGGTGTCACAGCTATATGGGGATGTTTTTTGTGCATTGCAAGAGAAAAAATTGTGCACTGCACAAAATACTTTTAACTCACGGAAATTATTGCATTAAACGCTTCTTCTTTGATGCCGGAATTGGCTGTTGTTACTGGCGGCGGCGGGTCCTTTGCGTACATTGTGTCCTTGTTTGAGCGGAAGAAATACGTAGATGTTGTCGGCCGACCAGTCAGGGCTACCGGAATGAGCATCACCAGACAAAAGATACGGCAGGCCGCGAGCACCGCGATCCCGATTCCGCCGGATCCGCTGGAAAACGAGAAATTGTCGCAACTGCGCCGGGTTCGGTCGCTTGCAACCGGCATGCTGGTGGTCTGCTTTGCCATCTTTGTCGCCGCGCGCCTTTTTGAAGAAGCCTATCCTGTTCTCGCCTTCGTGGCGGCGTTTGCCGAAGCTGCGACAATCGGCGGCCTTGCAGACTGGTATGCGGTGGTGGCGCTGTTCAAAAAGCCGCTTGGACTGCCAATACCGCACACGGCGATCATTCCGGAAAACAGGCACCGTATCGCCGACAATCTCGGCCACTTCATCGAAATCAATTTCCTTGCTCCCGAACCGGTCCGGCAAAAACTGGAGGAAGTGGATTTTGCCGCACTTGTCGCTGACTGGATGGCGGATCGCGAACGGGCGCAGAGCCTGGCGGGTTTCGTCACAAAACTGGTACCGCAAACGTTTGATGCCGTGGAAAATTCAGGGCTGCGGCGATTCATTGCAGCGCGGGCGATCGAGCAGGTGGAAAAGGTGGAAATTGCACCGTTGACGGCCGAATTCCTCACGGCACTGTCAAAAGACGGCAAGCATCAGCAACTGCTCGACCAAATTCTTGATGTTATCTGGAAGTTTCTGTCGGACAGCGAGGCACATGATGCCATTCGTGACAAGATCCGGGACGAGTTGCCAACCCTGTTCAACCTGTTCCGTGCGGATGCCTACCTTTTGAGCAAGGTCCTGGCATCGGCCGGGTCATTGCTTGATGATGTCCGCGAAAATCCGGATCATCCGCTGCGGCAGGAGTTCAACCGCTTTTTCAGCAATTTCGTGCGAGACCTGCGCCGGTCGAAACGCTATGCGAAACGCGCCGAGGAACTCAAACACAACCTGCTTGCACGCCCGGAGTTCAAGCGCCTTGGCCACGAGGTCTGGGAGAGCCTCAAGGCGTTTGTCGAGCGCGACGTGGCGATGCCGGATTCCATGATTCGTAGCCGGCTGGCCGACCTGTTTGCCGAAGTCGGCCGGCAACTGCATCATGAACCGGGAGTCCGAGCCGACATGAACCGCGGATTTGTCGTGGCGCTGTCGGCTTTTGTTGAAAGCCAGAAAAGCGGCGTATCCACGTTCATCGCCGACCAGGTCAAAGGCTGGGATCTTGCGATGCTGGTACGCCTGATCGAAATCAACATTGGCAAGGATCTGCAATACATCCGCTTCAACGGCATGATCATCGGCGGTATTGCCGGATTGCTGCTGTATACTGTCGGCCTTTTGGCAGCAGGTAATTGAGATGGCCGGAACTATGGCCTACGATGGTTGCCACGTCGCAAACACGCACCACAGGAGAAGCCAATGACCAAAAAAAATGACGGCACTGACAATCCATTCATGGACATGTTTGAAAATTTCGGCCGCAACATGAACATGCCGACCGTGGACATCGAGAAGCTGATGGAACACCACCGCAAGAACCTTGAGGCGCTGGAAAAATCAACCCGGTCATTTGCATCTGGAACGACCTCGGTGATGGAAAAGCAGCGCGAAATCCTTGAGCGCGGCCTGCAACAGATTTCCGAGATCGCGCAAAGCTACAAGACGCCCGAAGGGGTTCAGGACGTTTTGTCCAAGCAGGTGGAGTTCGCCCGCGAATCCTTTGAAAAAGCGCTGAAGGATACCGGTGAGCTGGCTGGAATCGTCAAGGAATCGGGCGGCGATACGGTCAACATCTGGCGTGAACGGGTCGAGGAGATTGTGGCCGATGTTCGCGCGGCTGTCGAAAAACAGACCGGCAGGAAGTCATAGCGCGCAAAGAGGTTCAGGCAGTCGCGGTGCGCGGATAGACGAAACCGCGCACGCCTTTGCGCTGGAACTTGCGCCATTGGCCATCGGGCTGCGATAGCCGGTCGGCAATGGCATAAATCGCTGCCGGATGATGGCCAAGTCCGCAATGGCTTCCATGAATCTCGATGTTTTCGGTCTGGTCGCCATCCTTTTCGACGCAAAGTTGCCAGGCGCAGATGCCATCCGTCTTTGAAAAGATCGCAGTGGTCGGGACCGGCGGTGCGTCGGCAATATCACCTCCCATGTGACGCTGCCGGTCGTCCACCTTGTGGCCGCTGGTAAACTCATAGAGTTTCCATGCGTTTGTGGCGCGCGGATCACCGTTGAACGGGCTGCCGAGCGAGACCACGGAGCGCACCGTCTCGGGCCGCATTTTAGCCAGCTGGCGCGCATAGATACCCCCGAGGCTCCAGCCGATAAGGCTCACCTTCTTGCCGTGCTTGTCGGTCAGTTCGTCGACACGGTTGAGCATGGCTTCCTCGATGCCCGGAAGCGGACCATAATTGCGGCCAAGGTCCCAGCCATATGTCGGATAACCAAGTGATTTCAGGAATGTACGAAGCGCAAATGTCGAGCGGTCACTGGTGACAAGGCCGGGCAACACGAGCACGGGATGACCGTCGCCGCGCGGCGCGCTCAAAGACAATAGCGGAGCTGTTGCAAGAAAACCCGCAAGTTCCGGCAGCGCGCGCAATTCCATGAAAAACAGCCCGCGTGATGGCCGTTTTGCCGTTTCTGTTGCAGCAACCATGATAGCTCCTTGCCGGATTTGAAATGACCGGAATGCAAATCAGTTGCCGGAAAATAACAGCGAAGCTGCTAACATCCAAATAATATGCGGATGATTTTGCGTGACGCAACGGCAGAAACGGTCATGAGTGGTCATGACTATAGCATTGCGAAACAAGCAAAAAGAACAGAACAATCTATTGATTTCAATAAATTAATTGTGGAATGACGGGCGTTGTCCGGGTGTGTGTGGCTGTGCTATTTTTGCAATGCAGCAGCGGCATCTGTCAGCTCGTTCATGGCGCTAACCAGGTGATCGGCAAGTATATCGGGATCAGGCAATGAGTCTTTGCTGGCAGTAATGCCGAAATCGAGACTGCCCATGTAACTCTGCACCGTAATGTTCAGGCCGATGCCATGAACGGGGATCGAGACCGGATAAAGCGCAAGAACCTTGGCGCCCGCGCAAAACATCGGAAAGGGCGGCCCCATGGTGTTGGAAATGGTCAGGTTGACTGCCTGGGGCAGTACGTCAGCCAGTTTCGAACCGCCATAGAGCTGCATGAGTCCGGGCAAAAGCAGTGGCGCGCCAAGCAGCGTGAAATCCTTGGGTGCGACGTCTTTCACACTGCCTGCCAGCATCTTGGATTCACCGGTCAACTTGCGAATTCTTGCAAGTCTTTCCAACGGATCGGCGATGTCGGTGGCAAG
>JAHEGF010000315.1 GCA_024645155.1 Phyllobacteriaceae bacterium
AGCGTAAACGGCGCGTTGATCTTGTGCGGTTCATCACGGGCGATCGTGTGTGCGAAGACGTGCGCTGACCCGGGCGTAGCCTTGAAACCGCCTGTGCCCCAGCCACAATTGACGTAGAGTCCCGGCACGGGCGTCCTGGCGAGGATCGGGGAACGGTCCGGCGTGACATCGACGATGCCACCCCATGACCGCATCATCTTCATCCGCGTAAAAATAGGGAACATCTCGCATATCGCCTCGAGTGTATGCTGGATGATATGCAGGCCACCCGTCTGCGAATACGAGATGTACTGATCAGTGCCGGCGCCAATGACCAGTTCGCCCTTGTCGGATTGCGAAATGTAGGCGTGAACCGTGTTTGACATGACGACACAGGGAAAGACCGGCTTGACCGGTTCGGAAACCAGCGCCTGCAGCGGATAGCTTTCAAGTGGCAAGCGCACGCCGGCCATGTCCATGACCACGGTCGTGTGCCCGGCGGCAACAACACCGACCTTTTTTGCACCGATGAAACCAAGCGCGGTTTCCACGCCGGTGATTTCACCTTTCCTGCTGCGGCGCATGCCGGTGACTTCACAATTTTGAATGATGTCGACACCGCGCGCGGCGGCTGCACGCGCATAACCCCAAGCGACCGCGTCGTGACGGGCGGTGCCGCCGCGGCGCTGCAAGGCGGCGCCCACAACCGGATAGCGTGCAGACCTGGAAATGTTCAGCGGCGGGCAATAGGCCTTGGCCTGCTCGGGCGTCAGCCACTCATTGCCGACACCGTTCAGCCGGTTGGCATGGATGTGGCGTTTGGCGACCTGCATGTCATGAACATTGTGCTGCAACATCATGACGCCGCGCGGTGAATACATGACGTTGTAGTTGAGGTCCTGAGACAGGCCATCCCACATTTTCAGGGCGTGATTATATAGTCCCGCGCTTTCGTCGTAGAGATAATTCGAGCGAATGATGGTGGTGTTGCGTCCCGTGTTTCCACCGCCAAGCCAGCCCTTCTCAAGCACCGCGACATTCGTGATGCCGTGCTCCTTGGCCAGGTAATACGCAGTCCCCAATCCGTGACCGCCGGCACCAATGATGAGGACATCATAGGATTTCTTCGGTTCCGGTGACGGCCATTGCTTCTCCCAGCCGGTGTGGCTGCGCAGGGCTTCACGGGCAATGGCAAAACCGGAATATCTGCGCATGGCAGGCGGACCTCACATTCGAAACGGGCCGGATTGTTCCGGCGCCAAACCATACCAATATCGAATGGCACGGCAAGGTTTGCGACTGATTGCGACGGAGCGTGGCGTAATGGGCAAATGAACCAGATGCAAACGGCGCCTAGATAGCGGTAATGCCGCCGTCGACCGCAAGCGCCTGACCGGTCATAAACGAATTCCTGCGATCGGCGGCAAACAGAATGACTTCGATCACTTCGTCAACTTCAGCCACGCGGCGAAGCGGAACGCCGCGCGTCAGTTCCGCCTCGGCATCTTCCGCCGAGCGGCCCGACATCTTGACGAATGCGCCGACCATGTCTGTGCGCGCAAATGAGGGACACACGGCGTTAACTCGAATATCCTTGGAGGCATACTCGGCAGCCGCCGACCGGGTCAGTCCGACGACGCCGTGCTTGGCGGCGGAATAGACCGAAAGGCGCGGCGCACCGGCCAGGCCTGCAACCGAGGCGGTGTTTATGATCCGTCCGCCGCGGCCGGTTTCACGGAACTGTGTTTCCATCTGCGGCAACTGGTATTTCATTGCAAAAAATACACCGAGAAGGTCGATCTCGATAATACGCCTGGCCTCGTCGGACGGCACATTATGCGTTTTAACGTAGCTTTGTGCGATCCCGGCATTGTTGATTGCAATGTCCAGACGCCCGAAACTTGAAACCGCAAGAGCCACCAGCGCCTCGCAATGGTTTTCATCGGAAATGTCGCCCGCCAGTGTCACGATTCTGCCGGGCAGCGAGGCGGCAAGCTTGCCCAGTTCGGTTGCATCAATATCCGTTAGCACGAGGCTTGCACCCTCGCCGGACAGGCGTTCTGCCAGCCGGCTGCCGAAGCCGCCAGTTGCGCCAGATACCAATATTACTTCGGATTCAAACCGCCCCATTTTTCCCCTACGCCTCGCTGTCGATGGTTTCTACGGCAAGCCGAGCGACTAGTGGTACGGCCAAGCCATATAATTTCGCCTTTTCGGGATTGGAGGCATTGCCGTCGAGCGAGCGTTTGTAGACGCCCTGGAGAATGGCACCAAGACGGAAAAAGGAAAAGACCAGATAAAATGCCCAGTTGCCGATGCTCGCAGTACCAGTCCGTTCGCAATAGCGGGAGACATACCCGGCTTCTGTCGGCAGTCCTATCGCCTCGCGGTCAATACCGCCCAGACCGCGGAAGCCGGAAGAATGCGGTAAACGCCACTGCATGCATTGATAAGCGAGATCAGCATAGGGGTGGCCGAGCGTCGACAACTCCCAATCGAGTACCGCAAGCACCCGTGCGCCATCGTTGGCGAAGATCATGTTGTCGAGACGGTAATCGCCATGAACCAGCGATACCTTGCCATCGTCTGCAATCATGTTTTCGCCAAGCCAGGCAATGACCGCATTCATATCCGGAATCGAATCCACCTCGGACGCGGCATATTGTCCGCTCCACCTCGAAAACTGGCGCTCGAAATAGTTGCCGGGCTTGCCGAAATCAACTAATCCGGCGACTTTGATGTCGACACCATGCAGTGCCGCCAGTGTTGCATTCATTGCATCATAGATTGCCGCCCGTTCATCATTGCCGGATACGTCTGGCAATGCCGGATCCCAGAATATCCGCCCATCCAGATACTCCATGATGTAGAACATGCGCCCGATGGGGGAATCCTCGCCAGCCAGGTGGAACGCGCGGGGAACCGGTACTGGGGTGGTGTGCAACGCCTTGATAACCCGGAACTCGCGGTCAACCTGGTGGGCGGATTTGAGAAGAACCCCCGGCGGTTTGGCGCGCAGCACGTACCGGCCGCTGTCGGCTGTGATCATATAGGTGGGATTGGACTGCCCGGACGGGAATTTTTCGATCGTACGAAAACCGGAAAATCCGTCGACATGACGCTCCAGATAGGGGGCCAGAACCGCGCCATCTATCGTGTTGGCATCGCTCATGCAGGTTCTTCTTTTTTCTCCAGGACAGTAAGTGTCAGCCAGCGCGCGGAAAAAGCAGGCTTGACCGAGTTTTCGATCTCCACGGTGACATCATATGCAACTTCAATCCAACCGGATGGGCGAATATTGATATCGGCGAGTTTGAATCGCGCACGGACCTGTGCGCCCGATTTGACGGGCGCGGCAAAGCGGATCTTGTCAAACCCGTAATTGATACCCATGGCCGCGCCCTTGAGTGGTGGCAAGGTTTCATAGGCAAAGGTTGACAGCAGCGACAGGGAAAGAAAACCGTGGGCGATGGTTCCGCCAAAGGGTGTTTCCTTCCTGGCACGTTCCGGATCGATATGGATAAACTGGTGATCGTCGGTGGCATCGGCGAACTTGTCGATCATTTCCTGGGTGACAACCCGCCATGGCGAAAGACCTATCTCGTTTCCGACTGCATTCTTCAGATCGTCCAGCGAAATTGGTTCCATAAGCCGCTCCTTGCGCATCAGTCCTTAAACAGGCTCATTCCGTGCTGCACCGATTGTCCGCCGTCAAGGGGAAGAATT
>JAHEGF010000316.1 GCA_024645155.1 Phyllobacteriaceae bacterium
TGCCAAAAACACTGTTTCCCGGAAACATAACGCCGCCACTTACAGCGAAGCATCCCGAGACCGATGCACGCCACGGAATTTCGCGTACGGACGATTATGCATGGTTGCGCGCCGGCAATTGGCAGGACGTATTCAAGGATCCCGCTTCTCTCGATCCCGTCATTCGCGCGCATCTGGAAGCCGAAAATACCTATCAGTCAGCGATGATGGCGGACACCGAGGCGTTGCAGGAAACCCTGGTCGGTGAAATGCGCGGGCGCATCAAGGAAGATGATTCTTCCGTCCCCCTCAAAGACGGCCCATGGGCCTATGGATCATCGTTCAAAACAGGTGGCGAACAACCGCGGTTTTTTCGTACTCCGCGCAATGGCGGCGAGCACGCCATTCTTCTTGACGGCGATCTGGAGGCTGACGGCAAATCCTATTTCCATATTGGGGGAACTTCGCATTCTCCCGATCATGATCTGTTGGTGTGGGGCTTTGACGACAAGGGCTCGGAATTCTACGATTTGAAAATCCGCAATCTGAAATCGGGGAGTGATCTCGGCGACAGATTGTCCAACACCGGAGGCGGCGGCGTTTGGGACGCAGCAAGCACAGGCATCTTCTATACCGCACTCGACAACAACCACCGGCCATCAAAAATCCTCTTCCATCGTACCGGCGATGAGCAGACAAAGGATCGTTTGGTTTACGAGGAAAAAGACGCCGGTTTTTTCATGGGAGTCGGTGGCTCGACGAGCCATGACTGGATATTCATATCCGTCCATGATCATGAGACATCAGAATATCGGGTGCTTCCCGCCCGCAACCCCGATTCCGAACCCGTGCTGGTGGCCAAACGCGAAACCGGACTGCAATATGACCTCGAAGCCGGCGGCGAAGAATTCTTTATCCTGACGAATGCCGACGGCGCCAAGGACTTCAAGATCATGAGTGCACCGGCGCATAACCCGCAGCGCCAAAACTGGCGTGAGCTGGTTGCTCACAGGCCCGGATGCCTGATCCTCTCCATTATGGCGTTTAAGGACCATGTCGTTCGCCTGGTGCGTGAAGGCGGCCTGCCGCAGATCGTTGTTCGAGACAGGAATAGCGGCCAGGAACATTCGGTGGCATTCGACGAAGAGGCCTATTCGCTCGGGCTTGGCGGATCGCTGGAATACGATACAGACTTGCTACGGTTTTCCTATTCATCGATGACCACCCCATCACAACTGTTTGAATACAACATGCGGACACGCGAGCGCACCGTGCTGAAAACACAGGAAGTCCCATCCGGCCATGACCCCGACAACTTTGTCACGCGACGGTTGATCGCCACGGCAGAGGATGGCGCCGAGGTGCCCGTATCGCTGCTTCATCACAAAGACACGCCAATCGACGGGACCGCACCGTGCCTGCTCTACGGTTACGGTTCTTACGGGATCGCCATCCCGGCCGCATTCAACTCCAACTGCCTGTCTCTGGTGGATCGCGGATTTGTCTATGCCATAGCTCATGTTCGCGGCGGCAAGGACAAGGGATTTTCATGGTACGAGGATGGAAAACGGAACAAGAAAGAAAATACTTTCAATGACTTCTTAGCAATCGCTCGGCATCTGATTCAGAAGCGCTATACCAGCAGCGACAGGCTCGTCGCCCAGGGTGGTTCAGCGGGAGGCATGCTAATGGGCGCCGTGGCAAACAAGGCGCCCGAGCTGTTTTGCGGCCTCATTTGCGAAGTGCCTTTTGTCGATGTCCTCAACACGATGCTCGACGACACATTGCCATTGACGCCACCGGAATGGCCGGAATGGGGCAATCCGATCGTTTCGAAGGAGGACTATGAAACCATCGCGGCCTATTCACCCTATGACAACATCGCTGCGCTGGATTACCCATCCATTCTCGCGGTTGCAGGATTGACGGATCCGCGCGTGACCTATTGGGAGCCGGCCAAATGGGTTGCCAAACTGCGCGAGTATTCAACGGGCGCAAATCCGGTATTGCTCAAGATCAACCTGGAAGCCGGCCACGGCGGGTCGTCTGGCAGGTTTTCAAGACTGGCCGAAATCGCATTTACCTACGCGTTTGCTCTCAAGGTTGCCGGTAAGGCGCACGCTGTGGCATAATTCGCACAAGACCGGTTGACAGGAGGCAATGTATTCGATGTCCAAGCCTATTTTGATCGCCGCAATCGTGTGCAGCTCGCTTTTTGCAGCCCAGGCCAATGCCGGGGAAATTGTTCAAAGGGCTGGCGAACGGCCAAGGGAAATGCCGAATAATTGCAGCTCAAATCCCGATGACAAGTACTATGGCCACTTCCAGGGTATCGGCCAAATAGGCCTGATGCTCGATCAGCCGATATATGAAGCCGGCTGTTTCCCGACAAAGAAAAGATGTACCGCATGGCTCTATAACATCCGCTCCGATCACGGCGCCGGTGAACGTTTGGCCGGTTGCAAAAAACGTTAGCGGCTATTTCGGGGAACTACTTGCAAGTGGTGGAACGCTTTTGAGATAGGCGGCTATTGCGCTACGGTCCTGCGGGCTCAAATGCGCCATGTTGCGCTGAACGGAAGTCATTGCTCCGCCGACGGAATCGAATTCAGGTGTAAATCCCGTTTCAAGGAAATAGGCGATGTCATTTGCCGACCAGTCGCCGATGCCGCCCTCACCCGAGGTGATGTTCGGCACCTTGCCGTCGCCTTCTGCCGCCGGAGCACCGGACAGCCACATGGATTTGTCAATGCCGCCCGCAAAATTGCGCGGTGTATGGCATTCGCCGCAGTGGCCCGGACCTTCGACGAGATAGCGACCTTTTTCCGCTTCGGTATTGTTGTTGCCAGGCATGAACACTTGTTCCTTGCTCAGGAAGGCGAGCTTCCACAATCCGAGGCCACGACGGATGTTGAAGGGAAATCCGATTTTGTGGTCCGGTGCCCTGCCATTGGTAGCTGGCAAGGTCATCAGGAAAGAATAGAGATCGGCGATATCGCTGTTTTCCATCCGCACATAGGACGCGTAGGGAAATGCCGGATAGTAATGCCGCCCGTCCGGTGAAACGCCGTTGCGCATGGCATTTGCGAGATCAGTAACCGACCATGAACCGATGCCGTCGGTCTCGTGCGGCGAGATATTCGGGGCGACGAATGTTCCAAACGGTGTCTTGAGTTCCAGACCCCCGGCCAGTACCAGGCGATCCTCGCCTTCAGTTTTCGGCCTTGCGTGGCATGATGCACAGCCGCCGGCCCAGAACATGCGTTCACCACGCGTCTTGTCACCTGGAACCAGTCCGGAGACTTCCGCAACCGAAGTTACTTGCGGCGAAGTCAGAACCCCGAACAGCCCGATCCCGGCAATAGTGAGAAAAAGGGCTGCAACGAAAAGCCTGGTCTTCACCGCGAAGCGCTACCTATTTCTTGACGCGATAGGATTCGTGACATCCCTTGCAAGTGCCGAAAATCGGGCCCATTGCCGCCTTGAAGGCATCAAGGTCTGCTGGTCCATCCTTGCCGGATGCTGCGACAGCGGCTGCTGCAGCGGCCTGGAGGCCACCAAGCTTTTCCTTGAATCCCGCCATGTCTTCCCAGATCTTCGGCGAAGCAGTGGTGTTAGCATCCATGTCCGATCCCTCGGGGAAAAAGTCTCCGAAAGCACTTGCGGTTGCGTTGATGGCGGCTATGGCAGCCTTT
>JAHEGF010000317.1 GCA_024645155.1 Phyllobacteriaceae bacterium
CTGCCTCCACTGTTGTCTGTTGCAGCATGATTTCGGACAGCCACACACGGTACGGGTCGGCCAGGAGATCCAAATTGCTGCCGCTAGGTGCAATGCGCCAAGGAAATTCGCGGTGATGGATATCATACCAATCGAGTAGGCGACCGGCGAAATCGCCAGCACCGTCCTGTTCGGGGTTGTGATCTCCATTGACGGATGTCATGATTCTTTCCAATTGATCGACAGTAACTGGTGCTAGACTGACAGCCAGCCAAGGACAAGCAATTGGCTCCGAAAAACAAGATGCGTGGCGCACGGCCGGTCAGCGAGTTCGTATCCGCGATTCTTGACCCGGCACTGCGCAAGAAAACCGGAATATCCGTCGGGCTTTTGGAAAACTGGCCGGAAATCGCCGGTCCCGAACTTGGCGGATCGACACGGCCGGAAAGGATAATATGGCCGCCGCGAGACGCTCAGGGCGACAGTTTCCGGCCCGGCACACTTGTTTTGGCATGTGACCAGTCGGTCGTTTTGAAGGTGCAGCACCTGATGGGTGAATTGCTGTCGCGGCTGAACACGTTTTTCGGTTATGCAGCGCTTGCCAGAATAAGGATTATACAGAAACCCGTTAAACCGTGGCGGGATACGCCGGCAAAGCCCGCGGCCGAATTGTCCGATGCCGAGCAGAGGCACATTGACGATCTGACACAAAATATTGATGACGATCAATTGCGCAATTCGCTAAAACGGCTAGGCCGCAGCATTGTCGGGGATAGAGCGTCATAATTCTCGCACAGTCTCGCTTTGTTGTGTGCATTTGTAGCACAATCCGCCAACTTGAAAGTGATTCGCCCCATGAAGTCTGAATACCGTCCGTTTACCGTGTTTCGTGTTGCTGCCGTATCAGCGCTGGCGTTGGTGCTGGTCGCATGCGGTGACAGCGGCACCACCGAGACAAAAACAGAAGAACCCGCGACACAGGCGAAGTCTGAACCTGCTCCGGCACCAAAGAAGAATATCAAGGTTCCGGATTCGCAAGGCTCCAAGGACATGGCCACGCTATTGCAGCCGGGTCCGATGCCTGAAATGGTCGAAGGATCCGACGACGCGCCCGTGACAGTTATCGAGTATGCCTCCATGACTTGTGGCCATTGCGCCAATTTTCACAACGGCACCTATCCGGCCATCAAGGAAAACTACATCGATACCGGCAAGGTACGGTTTATTTTCCGTGAGTTTCCGTTTGACCCGCGTGCCGAAGCCGGGTTCATGCTGGCGCGCTGTTCCGGCGACAACTATTTCGCCATGGTCGATGTCCTGTTCAAGAAGCAGGACGACTGGGCCAGGGCGCAAAATGCCAGTGAGGCCTTGTTGAAAATCTCCAGACTCGCGGGGTTCACGGAAGAATCCTTCAAGGCTTGCCTGACCGACCAGAAGCTTCTTGACGACGTTCGTGCGGTTCGTGACCGGGGAGCGAAGGAATTCGACGTCGATGCGACACCGACATTTTACATTAACGGAAACAAATATTCGGGGGCTCTTGGCGTTGATGAAATGTCAGCGATCATTGACAGCTTGCTTTGACCGTCCCGCAAGGCACCGGGGCGCAATGACAGAGCTTGGCGGCGGGAATAGCTGATGCAGTTTTCCAAGCTTCGTCTGCTGGGGTTCAAGTCCTTCGTCGAACCGATGGAGTTCTCCATCGATTCCGGCCTGACCGGAGTTGTCGGTCCCAATGGATGTGGCAAGTCCAACCTGGTTGAGGCGCTGCGCTGGGTGATGGGCGAAAACTCGTACAAGAACATGCGCGCGTCCGGCATGGACGATGTCATTTTTTCCGGCTCTGCAACACGGCCGGCACGCAATACTGCGGAAGTCTCCCTTTTCCTGGATAATTCCGATCGCACGGCGCCGTCCGCCTACAATGATGCCGACGAGCTTCAGGTTTCGCGGCGTATCGAACGTGAAGCTGGATCGGTCTACCGGATCAACGGCAAGGATGCCCGGGCCAAGGATGTGCAACTGCTGTTTGCCGATCAATCGACGGGCGCACGATCGCCTTCGATGGTCGGTCAGGGGCGTATTGGCGAACTTATACAGGCAAAACCACAAGCCCGGCGGGCACTGCTGGAAGAAGCAGCCGGGATTTCGGGCTTGCACAGCCGGCGTCATGAAGCCGAACTCCGGCTGCGCGCTGCGGAGCAAAATCTTGAACGGCTCGACGATGTTACTGCCGAATTGCAAAGCCAGATCGACAGCCTCAAGCGCCAGGCCCGCCAGGCAACGCGCTTCAAGAACCTGTCGCAGGAAATCCGCCAGGCGGAAGCAAGGTTGTTTCACCTGAAATGGGCCGATGCAAAGCAGCAGGAAGGCGAAGCCAACAGTGCCCTGGCAACCGCCACATCGCTTGTTGCAGAGAGGGCACAGATTCAGATGGAGGCGGCCAAGCAACAGGCCATTGCCGCAAAACGGCTGCCGGAATTGCGCGATGCCGAAGTGCGGGCGTCTGCCGTTGTCCAGCGGTTGTCCATCGCCCGGGCACAGATCGAGGAAGAAGCCGAGCGCCTCAACGCGCGGCGTAACGAACTGGAACGCCGTATCGAACAGCTCGATGCCGATATCAGGCGCGAGGAGCAGATACTCGGCGACAACGCCGAAGTGCTGGAGCGCCTGGACAAGGAAGAAAGCGATCTGAAGTCGGCGCAGGAAAACTCCGAAACCAATGAGCGCGAGACCCGCAAGGCCTACGAGGCAGCGATGGTATCATTGGAGAAAAGCGAATCCGAACTTCAGGCGGTAACCGCACGGCGCGCCGAATCGCTTGCAGCCCGCGCTGCCCAGGAACGGGCATACCGGGAAGCTGAGGCCCGCACGCAAAGCCTCCAGGCTCGCCTTGCCGCCATAGAGCGCGAAATAGGCGAACTGGCCGAAGCGATTTCAGACCTGCCTGACCCTGAAGCAAAACGCCACGACGCGGATAATGCCGATGAAATTGTTCGTGCCGCCGATCAGGCTGTATCTGTTGCCGAAAAAGACGTCGAACGTGCCCGTGCGGTAGAAGCCGGCTTGCGACCGGCATTGGAAAAGGCGCGGTCCGAACTGAACCGGATCGAGACCGAGGCGCGTACCCTTGCCAGGATCCTCAATGTCGAGGCAGGCGACCTGTTTCCTCCGGTATTGGAAACGATCACCGTTGAACGCGGTTTTGAGGCGGCGTTGGGCGCTGCTTTTGGTTCCGATCTTGACGCCCCGGTTGACCCAAATGCGCCGGCATTTTGGGATTTGGTGGATGGTGATGGCACCGATGCCGGTCTCCCCGATGGTGCCCGTGCCCTTGCCGGGATCGTTACCGCACCGCCACAATTGGCACGGCGTCTGGCGCAGACCGGTTTGGTCGATTACAAAGACGGCCCGCGGCTGCAGAAACTGCTCAGGCCGGGACAGCGTCTGGTGTCGCGCGACGGCGCAATGTGGCGCTGGGATGGCTACAGCGCCAGTGCCGACGCTCCAACAGCCGCCGCCCAGCGCCTGGCTCAAAAGAACCGGCTGGCGGAACTCGAAGGCGAACTGGCGGCTGCCGCTGCCACGGCTAAAAAGACCGAGGAAGACGTTGCCCAAGCCGCAGCTCTCGTTGCCCAGTCCGCCACTGATGAACGCACCAAAAGGGAAG
>JAHEGF010000318.1 GCA_024645155.1 Phyllobacteriaceae bacterium
TGGCCATCGGGGCGCAATATTTCGATATTCTGCCACGAAGCGGCAAGGGATGCGGTAACTTGGCGGACACGCTCATCCTTTGCGCGCAGCCAGCTGTCGATGTCCTGCAACAGCTTGGCTTTGGCACCAAAATCGGGCGATCCGATCGGATTTATGTCGCTGTAGAGCCGCACATTGGTACCTGCCGGACCGGATGCCAGCTTGCCCGAGTAGCCTTGTGTCACCGCGGATACAGCGTCAGCTGCGCGTTTTAGTGCGGCGCCGGAGAGTTCGTTGGCATGGGCATAGCCGGTGGCTTCGCCGGCCACCGCACGCAATCCAAACCCCCGGTCAACGGTGAAGTTACCGGTTTTCAGCCGGCCGTTGTCGAAAACGAGGGACTCGCTTTCGCGATGCTCAATATAAAGCTCTCCGTCATCTGCGTTGTCAGTCGCGCCGGAAACAATGGAGCGGATTTCGGTATCGCCGATGTCGAAAGCGTCGAGCAGTCCGGTCATGGTGTTTTCCCGATTGAGCAATGGCGCATGATGTATGTGCTGCGCCGGCAGCGTGCAACACTAGGCGCTACGGTATTTGCCGGAATCATTCCGTCCACTGGTCAGGGCAGCGCGTCAAAACCCTCGGAAAAGCCGTTGAGGTCAACGGGAATACCGATGCCTTCTTCCGGAGTTTGAAACACGATGAATGTTGCTGCCTTTCCGGCCTTGAACGTGTCGAGAAGCTGTTTTTCCAGTATGACCTCGGCATAGCAGCCATCCTGGAAGCAGCGCACGAAATAGGCACGTCCAATGTCCTTGCCATCGACGTTCAATCCCAGTCCGTTGGGCAACAGCACACCGAGTGGTGCCAACACCCGAAGGATTTCCGCCTTGTTGTCGGCGGTGCGCAGCACCACGACCGACAATCCGACTTCCGGCCGGTCCTCGGCGACGACATTTTGCATCAGGGCGCATTGTTCAACCAGCGCACCGGGCGGAGTATCACAAATAATTGCCCACCCGCCGTGTTTTGAACGCACGGTGCCGCCCGACTGAGCGGCGGCATCGAGAACATATTGGGGCAGCAAAAGCAAAGCGGCGGCAGTGAGGATGCAAATCCCGCGCATCGTCATTCGAATCATTTGCACTCCTTAGAGAATCACTTTGCATGCAGATTGCGATGGTCAGCGGGAAAAGGAAAGAGCGTACGCTGAACTGTTCCAGCTTCCAGCGTGTCGGGCAATTTGGCCGGAATTGCGACATTACGGCACGTCAGGCTTGATCTTTCGGTATCTGATGTTCAGAATCGGTTGCAATTGACCGATTTTCCTGTGGGCGCGCAAAAATGCCGCATCGCGACTGATGGCAGTTCTTGCGGTCCGCGCTATTGTGTGATTTTAACAGCCGCAATCGTTTCCGGTATGAGTTCGGAACGAAATGGCGTGTTGCCGCAAATATGTTCGGGAGACCACGTGTTGAAAAAACAAATTCTTGCAGGGCTGGCATTTGTTGCCGCAGCTCTAAGTGTCACCGCCGCTGGCGCTGATCAGCCAGTCCCCTGGCAGACCCGCTTTCAGGCGCCTGGCTCGGATATGATGGCTCAGATCACATGGTTTGAAGCCTATACCTTGTGGTTCATCATCCCGATAACCCTGCTGGTTCTGGGCCTTCTGGTGTGGGTCATGATAAGGTTTCGCGAAAGCGCCAATCCTGTTCCGTCACGCACCAGCCACAATTCCCTGATCGAGGTGATATGGACGGTAGGCCCGGTGGTTATCCTTCTTGCCATCGCACTGCCGTCTTTCCAGATACTGACCGAACAGCTTGCGCCGGCAGAGGAGCCGGAAATAACCCTCAAGGCGACAGGTTACCAGTGGTATTGGGGTTTTGAGTATCAGGATGGCGACGAGCCGCTGTCCTTTGAAGCAGTTTTGCTCAAGGATGGCGATCGCGCAGGGTTGGGCAAGGAAGACAAGGCCGTTTATCCGCGCCTGTTGGCGGTAGACAATGAAATCGTTGTTCCTGTCGATACCATGGTGCGGGTTCTGGTAACTGCCGCAGATGTCATACACGCCTTTGCTGTCCCGTCATTTGGCGTAAAGGTCGATGCCATTCCAGGACGCATGAACGAGACCTGGTTCAAGGCGCAAAAGGAAGGCCTTTACTATGGCCAGTGTTCCGAGCTTTGCGGCAAGGACCACGCCTTCATGCCGCTTGCTGTCCGGGTAGTTTCCAGGGATCAATACGACGCATGGAAATCAGCAGCCAAGACGGATATCAGTGGTGCCAACCGCGCCCTGATGGCAGCGATATATGGTGATCGCAAGGTTGCGAACGCTGCATTGGCCGCCACGGCCGCTAACTGATTGCACAGGAACGGAGTTTTCTCATGGCAGGCGCAACAGCACACGACGCCCATGATCACAAGCCCCAGGGCTTTGTTACCCGATGGGTCTACTCGACCAATCACAAGGATATCGGAACGCTTTATCTGACCTTTGCAATCATTGCCGGTATTATCGGCGGGTTCATGTCGGTCATGATGCGATGGGAATTGGCAGAACCGGGGATACAGATTTTCCACGGCCTGGCATCCATGGTCTATGGTTTCGAAGGGGATTCCGCCATCGACGCCGGCAAGCACATGTACAATGTGTTCACCACCGCACACGGGCTGATCATGATCTTCTTCATGGTCATGCCGGCACTGATCGGCGGGTTTGCCAACTGGATGGTCCCGATCATGATCGGTGCGCCGGACATGGCGTTTCCGCGCATGAACAACATCTCTTTCTGGCTTCTGCCACCGGCATTCCTGCTGCTGGCGCTGTCAATGTTTGTTCCAGGCCCCGCCGGAGGATTTGGTGTTGGTGGTGGATGGACAGTGTATCCACCGTTGTCAACATCGGGTCAGCCCGGACCGGCAATGGACATGGCCATCCTGGCGCTGCATCTGGCGGGTGCATCGTCTATTTTGGGTGCCATCAACTTCATTACCACCATATTCAACATGCGTGCCCCGGGCATGACGCTTCACAAAATGCCGCTCTATGCCTGGTCCGTCTTGATCACCGCGTTTCTGCTGCTGCTATCGCTTCCGGTTCTGGCCGGCGGCATCACAATGCTGCTGACAGACCGCAATTTCGGCACGACGTTCTTCGCTCCTGAAGGCGGCGGTGATCCCATACTGTTCCAGCATCTGTTCTGGTTCTTTGGCCACCCCGAAGTCTACATTCTCATTCTTCCGGGCTTTGGCATCATTTCGCACATCGTTTCGACATTCTCGCGCAAGCCGGTGTTCGGTTATCTCGGCATGGCCTACGCGATGGTCGCTATCGGCGTGGTCGGCTTCATTGTCTGGGCGCACCACATGTACACCGTCGGCCTGTCGCTCGACACGCAGCGTTATTTCGTATTCGCAACGATGGTCATTGCCGTGCCCACAGGCGTCAAGATATTCTCCTGGATCGCCACGATGTGGGGCGGATCGATCGTTTTTCGCACACCGATGTTATGGGCGATCGGGTTCATCTTCCTGTTCACCGTCGGCGGCGTGACAGGTGTCCAGCTTGCCAATGCCGGTCTCGACCGCGCATTCCACGACACCTATTACGTCGTTGCCCACTTCCATTACGTGCTGTCGCTTGGCGCGGTATTTGCGATTTTC
>JAHEGF010000319.1 GCA_024645155.1 Phyllobacteriaceae bacterium
CCCGGAGATCCTCGAACTGCGCTTTCCGGTTCTTCTCGAGGATTTCCATATCCGCGCTGGCTCCGGCGGCGGCGGGAAATTCCACGCCGGCGACGGTACACGGCGCACGATCCGCTTTCTTGAAACAATGGAATGTGCGATCCTGTCATCACACCGCAACAGACCGCCGCAAGGCCTTGACGGCGGCGGAGACGGTCAACCCGGTAAAACCGAAATCCGGCGCAATGACGGATCGGTTGAATTGCTGAAGGCCTGTGACCAGACGGTTTTGCAAAAAGGCGAGGCGGTGATACTGACAACACCGACGGCCGGAGGGTATGGCCCCTGAATTGGCAAAAGCTGCCCGCGCCCGACTGCCCGCAGGTGACGATTGCTTCGCAATACCCTATTTGTCTGGGTGGAAACGGAGACTGATTCGCATGGGTGCTTGGATGCGGAAATCTGCAATTGTGTCATTGGCCATGCTTGCCGGTGCCTGCACATCCACCGATCTCGATATCTCGAACGTTTCCGCGCCTGTCGGCAATCCGCCGCCGGCACAGACCACGACCGGCGCGATCCGGGTTTCCTACCCCCGCTTTGCCGATCGCGATCCTTTCGACTGGCAGGGCAAGACACCGGTGCACTACGCTGTCCATGGCACCGACGTATCGAAGTACCAGAAAGATATCGATTGGCACCAGGCGAAAGCCCGGGGCATCTCGTTTGTCTACATCAAGGCGACCGAGGGCGGTGACCGTTTCGACGACTATTTCATGCAAAATTGGCGTGCTGCGCGCACAGCCGGAGTCCCACGCGGGGCGTACCACTTTTTCTACTTTTGCCGACCGGCCTTTGAGCAGGCACGCTGGTTCATCAGGCACGTTCCCAATGAGCGGGGCGCCTTGCCTCCGGTCCTCGACATGGAATGGAACCCGCACTCGCCCTCCTGCAAGTTCCGGCCAAAACCGGCGGCGGTACGCAAGGAAATGAGCGTATTCCTGAAACTGGTTGAACGCCACTATGGCAAGAAGCCCATCATATATGTGACCCCCGATTTCTTCGCGGATAACGAACTGCACCTATTCAGGGGCTATCCCTTCTGGCTGCGGTCAACCGCGGGGCATCCCGACGAAAAGTACGGCAGCCAGTCCTGGCTGTTCTGGCAATATACGGGTACCGGTGTCGTGCCGGGCATTACCGGTGATGCCGACATCAATGTCTTCAACGGCGGCCCGTCTGCCTGGAAAGAGTGGGTAAAGAAAAACACCAGCTAGGCATGGCGTGCAAACAATACCCAGTCGTCATTTGCCCGCGAATTGATTGCATAAGGAGATACCGATGCATCGGCTTTGCTTGTCCGTCATGATGATTCTGCTCGGAGCTCTCGGCTGTCTGCCGGCGGCGGCACAAGACTGTGGCGGCGATTTTGGCAACTGGCGCGCCAGCCTTCAGAAGGAAGCGGCGCAAAAGGGTGTCGGATCCGCTGGCATCGCATTCATAGCGCAAGCACGCCAGAACGCTTCGGTCTTGAAACGCGATCGCGCCCAGGGTGTGTTTACTCAGGATTTTCTTACGTTCTCCGGCCGAATGGTTTCGGGCTACCGCCTCAAGCAGGGTGCTGCGAACCTGCGCAAATACGCAAAGGCATTTGCCCGGGCGGAGAAGGATTTTGGCGTGCCCGGTCCGGTCATTGCCGCATTCTGGGCGCTGGAAACCGATTTTGGTGCGGTGCAGGGAGACTTCTCGACACGCGACGCCCTGGCCACACTGGCGCATGATTGCCGCCGTCCGCAACTGTTCCGTCCACAACTGATCGCGCTGGCCAAACTGGTCGAACTCGGCGTTCTGCCACCCGACGTACGCGGCGCCTGGGCTGGCGAAGTAGGCCAGGTGCAAATTCTCCCGTCCGACTACCTGGAATATGGCCGCGACGGCGACGGCGACGGACGCGTTGATCTGCGCAACAGCGCTCCCGACGTCATCATGACCGCGGGCAACTTCATCAGGTCGCTCGGATGGCGGCGTGGTGAACCGTGGTTTCAGGAGGTCCGCGTACCGGACCGGCTGCCTTGGGAGCAGACCGGCAAATCCAACCGCATACCGGTGTCCCAATGGGCGGCGTGGGGCATCTCCGATCGCGACGGGAAACCGCTGCGTGACAATGGCATTCCGGCAGCGCTGGTTTTACCGATGGGCAGTGGCGGACCGGCATTTCTCGCCTTTCCGAATTACGACATCTATCTCGAATGGAACCAGTCCTTCGTCTACACGCTTACTGCCGCCTATCTGGCAACCCGCCTCGACGGCGCTCCACGTTACAATGCAGGCAAACCCGTTGGGGGACTTGACCAAAACGCCATGAAAACCCTGCAGCGCAAATTGGCGGCACTTGGGCACGATGTCGGGAAAATCGACGGTATTCTCGGTGCCGGCACCCGTGCCGCCACCCGCGCCGAACAATTGCGCCTCGGCCTGCCGGCCGATGGCTGGCCGACTGCCGCGCTTTTGAACAAGCTTTGAGAAACGATGTCCGAGGCAAAAACCCGCCCGCCATCCGAGCGGATTGTAACTGGCCTGGCGATACTGCTGGTGTGCCAGCTTGCAGGTGAAACTACGATCCGTTTCCTTGGCCTTGCGGTGGACGGGTTAGCCTTTCCGGGACCGGTCATCGGCATGGCCTATCTTTTTGCCGCGCTCCTGATATATCGCGAGCAGGTTCTCGAAGTCACCGAACCGGTCGCCAAGGGCATACTTGCCAATCTGTCGCTTCTGTTTGTGCCAGCAGCGGTCGGCATCATTCAGTACGGATCGATATTTGCGGAATTTGGACTGGCGTTGATCGCGGCATTGCTCGTCTCGACGGTGCTTACCCTCATCGTGACAGTCATGGTGTTCATTGGCGTTCGCCGGCTGACGGACAGAAAGGATGCCAGTGAACACTGACCTGAACGATATCTGGGTCTATCTTTCAGCATCACCGCTTTTGTGGCTGACAGTCACACTTGCCGCCTATGCGCTGGCCGACACCCTTTCTGTTCGGCTTCACCGCCATCCGCTTGCCAATCCTGTCATTGTCTCAGCCGTGTTGCTGATAGCGCTGCTGGCAGCCGCCGGCGTCGGCTACGGGTCCTATTTTGAAGGTGCCCAGTTCGTACACTTCATGCTCGGACCGGCAACTGTAGCGCTTGCCATTCCGCTGTACCGCAATCTTGAAACCGTAAGGAAAACGCTGCTTCCCATGGTCATCGCCCTGATTGCGGGATCGATTACCGCGGCAGCAAGCGCCGTGCTGATAGCGTGGTGGCTCGGTGCGTCGCCGCAGGTGTTGGCTTCCCTTGCGCCCAAATCCGTAACCGCGCCTATTGCCATGGAACTCGCCAAAAGCCTCGGCGGACTGCCTTCGCTTGCCGCCGTTCTGGTCATCGTGACAGGTATCACCGGAGCTGTCATTGTAACGCCATTGATGAACCTGATGCGCATCCGGGATTTCGCCGCTCGCGGCTTCGCCGCCGGAATTGCGTCCCACGGTATCGGCACCGCACGCGCTTTTCAGGTCAATGAGGTCGCCGGAACCTTTGCCGGTATCGCCATGGGCCTGAATGGCGTTTTGACCAGCCTTCAGGTGCTGCTATGGCTTGCGCTTTCCTGATGGACGGC
>JAHEGF010000320.1 GCA_024645155.1 Phyllobacteriaceae bacterium
TTTGGTCCGGACGCCGCCGCGTTAAGCCTGAGCCCGGACTGGCGCGGCAACCTGCCGCCGCGCGCCAACCCTTCCGTCGCTGACCGGCGCGGCGTCGACCTGCAACCGCTCGACCCGCGCGACCCGGCCAATGCGCTGCGCCTGATGTCGTATGTCTGGGCCGATCAGCCGGACAGGCTGGCGCGCACCGAGGCGGCAATCCGGGTGGCCGAAGCACCGGTCGATCAGGGCGACGCGGCGGACTGGCTGGAACGGCGGCTGGCCCGCACCTATCCCGGACACCTGCACCTGGTCTATCACACCATCGCCTGGCAATATTTCCCCTCGGGGACTCAGGCAAGGTGCGTGGCGGCGCTGGAGAAGGCCGGAAGGGCCGCGACCGGGACAGCGCCGCTGGCGCGACTGGCCATGGAAAACGAGGGGCACGGCCCGGGCGCCCGGCTGACCCTGGACCTGTGGCCCGGCGCGTTGAAAATCGACCTTGGCTGGGTCGATTTCCATGGACGCTGGGTAGAATGGCAGGCACCTTGAACAGTGCGACGATCAGAACTTTGCAACGAGGATCCACATGACCGAAACTCCGAAAATCGCCCAGACCGCCCCCTTTCCTGTCGAGGTCGAGGCGGGGAAAACCTATTTCTGGTGCGCCTGCGGACGATCCTCGAAGCAACCGTTTTGCGATGGCTCCCACAAGAGCACCGGCTTCAACCCGGTGAAATACACTGCCGAGACCAGCAAAAAGGTGTTTTTCTGCGGCTGCAAGCAGAGCGCGAAAGCGCCCCTGTGCGACGGAACCCACAACAGCCTGTAGGCCGGATATCGGGGGCACGATGAAAAAAACCTGGAAAATCCTGCGCCGGGTTCTGGCCGTTCTGGTCCTTTCGGGACTGGCGCTTGGTATCTGGAAACACGACGAGATTGTCCGCCTGATGGCGGTGAACAGCCTGTTTGACGCAGACCGGATCGTTGCCAATTTCTCGCACATGGACAGCATGTTTCTGACCCGGGTCCTGTCGCGCGGCGATGGTCCGGTCAGCCCGCTGCCGGTTGCCGCAACGCCCTGGCCCTTGCCCCCCGAAACCCAGGCCTGGATCGATGCGCGCCATGTCACCGCACTGGTCGTTCTGCACGACGGCCAGCTTGTGCATGAAAGCTATCACCGGGGCACGGGCGGCGAAGACCTGCGCATTTCCTGGTCGGTGGCAAAGAGCTTTCTTTCCGCCCTGTTCGGCATTCTTCTGGACGAGGGCACGATAGACTCGTTGGACGATCCGGTGACCAGATACGTGCCCGCCCTTGTCGGGTCGGCCTATGACGGCGCGACCCTGCGCAACGTGCTGAACATGGCCAGCGGCGTGAAATTCAACGAGGATTATCTGGACTTCTATTCCGACATCAACCGGATGGGCCGGGTGCTGGCCCTGGGGCGGTCGATGGATGGCTTTGCCGCCGGCCTGTCGGAACAGAGCGGAACCCCGGGAATGTCCTGGCAATATGTGTCGATCGACACGCATGTGATTGGCATGGTGATCCGTGGCGCCACGGGCCGCACTGTGCCGGACCTGCTGGAAGAACGGATTCTGAAGCCGATGGGGCTGGAAGCCGCGCCCTACTATGTCACCGACGGATACGGGGTTGCCTTCGTTCTGGGCGGGCTGAACCTGCGCAGCCGCGACTATGCCCGGTTCGGCCAGATGTTCCTGCAGGACGGGATGTGGAACGGCCGCCAGATCGTTCCGGCAAACTGGGTGCGTGCGTCAACAGCGCCAAGCGCGCCAACCGCCCCGGGCGCCATGCAATACGGCCTGCAATGGTGGATGCCGGCGGACGCGACCGAGGGCGAATTCCTGGCGCGCGGCATTTACGGCCAGTACATCTATGTCAACCGGCCGTTGGGCGTGGTGATCGTGTCGAACGCCGCCGACAAGCTGTTCCGGGAGCCCGGCGTCGCGGACCAGGACATCGCCATGTTCCGGGCGATTGCCGCGGGTTTCTAAAGCCTTTTGCATTTTTCCTGAACCAGGGAAGATGGAAAAGGTCCGCATGACGGCATTGTTGCGGGCGTTTCGAGATCAGGATGCGACACCAGCTTGATGTCGAAACGCGTCACGCCCCATCCATTCTGTCGACCAGACCGTCGCCCATCAAATCGTCGATGAAGTGGCTGAGCAGCTGCGGGCGGCCCGAAACACCGGCCTTGCGGTAGATCGCATTGGTCTGCGCCTTTACCGTGCCTTCCGAAGTGCTGCGTAAAACCGCGATTTCCGCGGTGGACATGCCTTTGATGGCGAACAGCGCGACATCGCGCTCGGCCGGGGTCAGATCCCATTCGACAAAGCGTTCGTCGAGGATATCCATGAATACACCCGACGCCATGCGCAGTTTTTCCTCGGCCTGTTCGCGCCGGTTATGGGTTCTGTGCAGCGCCACCGCCCCCAGCACGAACCCCAGTACCAGGCCAAGCGACGCGCCGAGTTCGATAATTTCCCGAGTCTGCCAGGCAATCGGGGTGGCCCGCAATCCAAGAACCGAAAAAGCGATATCTGAAATGAAAAAAACGGCACAGAGCGCCTGTATCGCCAAGGCGGCCATAATGACCAGTCTGTCTCGCACCGTTGACTCGTTTCCTGTTTTCCGGTCCTGCGCAATAATAAGCACAGAACGCTAGTTTATTGAAGGCACCGGGGGGTTGCGCCTACCCGTGGTCGGGTTTGTTTCAGTGCGACTCCTCAGGTTCCTTGTCTTCCGGCTCGTCCTCTTCGTCCTCCGGCTCGTCCTCTTCGTCCGGCTTCTCGTCGTCCTCTTCGTCTTCCGGTTCCGGATCGTCCTCGACTTCCGGGTCGTCCTTGGGCGCGTCGTCTTTGCCTTCATCCGGAGACGCGATCTGGACCCCTTCCAGCGAGGCTGTGCCGTCAAGTGCGACCCAGTAGTCGCGCAGAATCTCTCCGGTGCGGGGGTTCAGAATGATCTCGCGCTCGTACTTGTTGCTCCGGGCAACGATCCGAACCCGGCCCAGGAAGGTCCTGCTGATCTTGATCGACGTGAAGCCCTGCCCGTGCAGTTGCGCGATGATCAGGTCCTGAAACGACTCGGCCGCCGCGGTGCCGGCCGTGGCCAGAGCGGCGAAAGTCGAAATAATGAATGTTCTGCGGTTCATGGTCATCCCTTGGTGCCCTCAGCCTGCCTGATCCCGACCCGGTATACAACCGGGCCGGGGTGACAGGCAGGGGCCATTTTTCAGCGCAGTGGGGACGGACCGCTGCTATCAGTCGTCCTTGCTGTCGCTTTCTTTGTCGTCTTTGTTGTCGTCTTCCTCGTCGTCTTCCTCGTCGTCTTCGTTGTCGTCTTCGTTGTCGTCTTCGTTGTCGTCTTCGTTGTCGTCTTCTTCGTCGTCGCTGCTGTCGTCGCCGGTACCATTGGTCGAACTGCCGTCATTGGACTCGACTTTTTCCGAGATAATGTTGCCATCCGGATCATAGACACGTTTGATCTCGCCATCCGGGCCTTCGCCTGTGACCACGATCTTGTTGTCGTATTTCTTGATCTCGATATGGGTGTAGCCCAGGTCGGTCAGGTCAGAGACGATTCCGTCTACAACAGAGCTTGACTGCGCCAGCGCTGTGGTCGACAGGAG
>JAHEGF010000321.1 GCA_024645155.1 Phyllobacteriaceae bacterium
GAACAGAATGCAGGCGGCGGAGCGGGCCTGTATTGCGGACGGACGCAGATAGTTGACGAAATGGGAAACAAGAAGGGGATGTCTTCGCTTTTCTCGGAACCGCCGAGTTTCAAGAATGCAATTGTCCAGAGCATAGCCGGCGGCAACACAATGGTGATGAACAAGGCGGCAAGGGACCTGCTCGCGGAAGCTTGCAGGCGCACGAGGTTTGTTACCCACGACTGGTGGGCCTATCAGGTGGTTTCGGGCGCCGGAGGCAGGATTTTTTATGATCCGGAACCGATGGTCGACTACAGGCAGCATCCCGAAAATTCGATTGGGGCGAATTCATCATGGCGCGCGCGCATGATACGTCTTGTGCTGATGACTGGTGGCCGGTTTTCGGACTGGAATGCCAGAAACCTTGAGGCATTGTCCAAATGCGCCGACCTGCTCACTGACGATGCGCAGCAGACGGTCTACCGGTTTGCCCGGATAAGGAACAGCAAATCTCTGGTCACAAGACTTCGTTACCTGCGGAAATCCGGAATTTATCGCCAATCTATTTTTGGTCAAATCGTTCTGTACGCTGCTTGCATAATGGGCAAGATATAATCGTATGCACAAATACGGAAGTTCATGCTGGGTTTCTTGCTTGAGCGCGCCAAGCCAGCATGTGAGTTTGGTGGCGATGCAAGTATTGCATTGCGCGCACCATGCGTTAGTAAACTGCGGGCGAGACGGGTAGCGGGGCGCAACTCAACCCGAATACGGAGTGCAGGAATTGAAGGGAATAATATTAGCGGGAGGAAGCGGAACCCGCCTTTATCCGGTGACGTTGCCGATATCGAAACAATTGCTTCCCATCTATGACAAGCCGATGATCTACTACCCACTTGGTGTCCTGATGCTTGCCGGCATCACCGACATACTGGTAATTTCGACGCCCCACGATCTTCCCATGTTTCAGCGCCTGTTGGGTGATGGCAGCAATTTTGGCATCAGCTTTTCCTATGCGGAGCAGGTGGAACCAAATGGACTTGCCGAAGCCTTTATCATCGGACGGAAGTTTGTCGGAAACGAACCCGTGGCGCTGGTTTTGGGCGACAACATCTTCTATGGCGACGGACTTTCCAAGCACTGCCGAAAAGCCGCCGGCCGGGCCGATGGTGCAACGGTCTTCGCCTATCATGTCCAGGACCCGCAGCGCTATGGTGTGGTTTCGTTCGATGCAACAACGGGCAAGGCCCTGTCAATCGAGGAGAAACCCGCAAATCCAAAATCAAACTGGGCTGTAACCGGGCTCTATTTCTACGACAATAACGTCCTGGATATTGCCGCATCGGTCAAGCCGTCGCCACGCGGGGAGCTTGAAATATCCGATGTCAACAGCGCCTATCTGAAGCGTGATTCCCTTCATGTTCAACGCCTTGGACGCGGGTATGCTTGGCTCGATACGGGTACTCACGACAGCCTGCATGAGGCAGCTGCATTTGTGCGCACGCTTGAACATCGCCAGGGTGTCAAGGTCATGTGCCCGGAGGAGATCGGATTCGAGCTTGGCTATCTGACGGCAGAGCAGGTCTGCAAACGAGCGGACGAGCTTGGGAAAACCGAATATGCGGAATATCTTCGCCGGCGGGTGGGAGAAGGCAAAATTGGTTGAGGTTCGATCGCTTGATCTCCCCGAGGTTCTGGAAATCACTCCGAAAAAATTCGGAGATCATCGCGGCTTTTTTTCCGAGACCTATAATCGCCAGGCATTTGCCGATGCCGGCATCAAGCTTGACTTCGTTCAGGATAATCATTCCTTTTCCGCCGCCCGCGGAACCTTGCGCGGCTTGCACTTCCAGAATCCCCCAATGGCGCAGGACAAGCTGATACGCGTAACGCACGGCGAGATTTTTGATGTTGCAGTTGATGTCCGCAAGGGATCACCAAACTTCGGCAAATGGGTCGCGATTGTCCTGTCTGAAAAAAAATGGAACCAACTGCTTGTACCTGCAGGCTTTGCGCACGGTTTCGTCACATTGGTTCCCGATACCGAGGTACTTTACAAAACCAGCGGCTACTATTCGCCGCTTCATGACAGATCTATTCGCTTCGATGACCCGGAGATTGCGATATCATGGCCAGCCATGGAAACTGAACTCCAGCTGTCGGACAAGGATCGTAACGCCGGTTTTCTGGCCGATACCGATACCGGATTTGTTTATCAGGAAACCGGCAAATGAAAGTTCTCGTTACTGGCGGTGCCGGGTTCATAGGCTCGGCCGTATGCCGCCATCTTGTGAAAAACAGCAGCGACCGCGTGGTCAATGTCGACAAGCTGACCTATGCCGGCAATCTTGAATCGTTGAAAACACTGTCAGGCAACGCAGATTACGCTTTCTACAAGGCTGACATATGCGATCAGAAGAAAATGCTGGAAATCATGCGCAATGAGGATATCGACGCGATCATGCATCTGGCGGCAGAAAGCCATGTCGATCGCTCGATCGACGGACCGGGTGCATTCATTGAAACCAATATTGTTGGCACATTCCGGCTACTGAATGCGGCATTGGAATATTGGCGGGGCCTCGGCGGCAAACGGCAGCAGGAATTCCGCTTCCATCATATCTCCACCGATGAGGTATTCGGAGACCTGCCATTCGATTCGGGAATCTTCACCGAAGTAACACCCTACGCGCCCTCATCGCCCTATTCGGCGTCGAAAGCGGCATCGGACCACCTGGTCCGAGCCTGGCATGAAACCTACGGGCTCCCGGTTGTGCTTTCAAATTGCTCCAACAATTACGGGCCTTACCATTTTCCCGAGAAGCTGATCCCGCTTGTGATACTCAATGCGCTTCATGAGCGGGCATTGCCGGTCTATGGCCGTGGAGAGAATGTCCGTGACTGGCTGCATGTAAACGATCATGCCCGGGCACTGGAAATGGTCATGAAGGACGGTGCCATTGGTGAATCCTATAATATCGGCGGCAACGCCGAGAGAACGAACCTGTCGGTGGTTGAAACAATATGCTCTGTCCTTGACAAAAAGCGGCCTCGCGCAGGTGGCCGGAAATACGCTGATCTGATCACGTTTGTTGCCGACCGGCCCGGCCATGACCGGCGCTACGCAATCGACGCTTCCAAGATTGAGAAGGAACTGGGGTGGAACCCACAGGAGACTTTTGAGAGCGGCATCACGTCGACCATTGATTGGTACTTGGACAATGAATGGTGGTGGCGCCCGATCCGAAACAAGAACTATGCTGGCGAACGTTTGGGCGTGCAGCCGGCGGGCAAACGGTCCTAGATGGGTAAACCATTGCGTATCCTGGTTACTGGGGTCGGGGGCCAACTCGCTTCCGAGCTCGTTGGATGTCGCGCCGCTGACGTGATCTTGGTCGCGAAAGGGCTGCCGCAGCTTGATATTTGCGATACCTCCGCGGTGGCGCTGTCTGTTCGCGAAGCGGGTCCGGATATCGTTGTCAATGCGGCTGCCTACACGGCGGTTGACAAGGCGGAAGAAGACCGGGAATTGGCATATGCGGTCAACCATCATGGCGCGGCAAATGTTGCCCGGGTAACCGCCGACTTGGGGCTGCCGGTCGTTCACGTATCAACAGACTACGTGTATTCGGGCACGAA
>JAHEGF010000089.1 GCA_024645155.1 Phyllobacteriaceae bacterium
TCGGTGGCAAGTATCTCGTTCACGGTTCGCCGGCGCAACGAACTCTGAAGAAGAACGACGAGGCTGATGGGCGGGTAAATGCAACCAAATATTTTGCAGAAATCGGAGATCATGCGCTCAAGCATGATGTGAAGTACTATATCGAGCCACTTTCGCGCCGCGATACTGAATTCGTTACGCGGCTAGAAGACGCCCTCGAACTGATCACTGAGGTCGATTGTCCCGCACTTGGGACCATGGTTGATTGTTATGCAACTGCGACGAATGGGGAAGACATCGTCACGGTGCTAAATCAATGGATACCAAAAGGCGTCATCGAGCATGTCCATTTCAACGACGTTAACCGCCAAGGACCAGGGCAGGGCAGCATCAAGTTCGGGTCGATAATCGACTTGCTCCACGATCTTGGTTATACCGGCACAAGCGCAGTCGAACCGTTTGATTACGTGCCGAACGGGACAGCGTGTGCCGCGCGGGCTATTGGTTATCTTCGCGGACTTGCTGAAACACGTCACTAGGAAGCCAGGCAGCGGATCGGGAGCGAGAATGTCGACAACCGTCGAATCACAACCTCGGAAAACCTCACGCAGCCGGCGCAACCCGGAAGAGACCCGTTCATCCATTTTAGTAGCGGCAAGGATCGAATTTGCCGCCAAGGGCTTAAACGGTGCACGTGTCGACCAGATCGCCAATCGCGCGTGCGCGAACAAACAGCTAGTGTATTACTATTTTGGAAGCAAGGACGCCCTTTACAAAGCTGCCCTAGAGGAGACCTATGCCGAAATCAGGGCATTGGAGCGCAAGCTCGACCTGAGCACGCTGCCGCCACGCGAAGCGATGGTTCGACTTATCGATTTTTCTCTCGACTATCTGAACGAGCATCGCGAATTCATCCGGATGTTATCCGATGAAAATGCCTTGGGCGCTCCTCATGTTCGCGGATCAGAGTTTGCACTTAAAACCAACTCTCCTCTTCTGGATCTGATTGCTGAGACATTGGAAAGAGGTTTCGCCGAAGGAACGTTTCGGACCGGCATTGATCCGCTCGAGCTTTACGTTTCGATTGCCGGCATGACATTCTTCTATTTTGCGAATGGTCTGACATTGTCTGCCATTTTTGGAAGGGATCTCTCTCGTGCCGAAGCTATCGCCTCTTATCGTGAACACATCGTCAAACTGACGCTGGATGGCCTTGCCCCGGATTAAGTTTCAACCGGACGGTTGATTGTGAACGCAAGGTCCCGCTAGTCTTTGCCGTAGTATATCCAGACGTTTCCGAGAAAATCGGCATATACGATGATACAAAGCATAGTGACCGACGAACTGTCAGGCGATCCGGTAACAGCCTTTGAGATCGGGTTGGAATGGGGGATCAGTCATTTTGAATTGCGTGGCGTACAAAGCCAGCGCATTCCGAGATTGACCGCTCATGAAACGAAAAGGCTGGTCAACGCCGTTGACGATTTCGGCATTAAAATCACCGCGATCTCGCCTGGTTTGTTCAAGTTCCCCTTCCCGGATCGCGAGCCGATCCGTTCGAACCTTGGTTGGATGGACAACGCCAACTTTCAGTCGTGGGAAGCAATACGGCACAAATTGAGTGACCACCGGAATAATCTGTTGCCTGAAGCGTTGGAATTCGCTGGTGCAATGGGTGCGCAATATCTCGTTGCGTTCAGTTTTGAACGAAATGGGCATCCCGGCGGCGAAGCTCCAGCAGGTATCATCGAAGTACTGGAGGAAGCTGCACAACAAGCAAAAATGGCCGGAATCGAATTGTTGGTGGAAAATGAAGAAGGCCATTGGGCTGATACTGGAGATCGTTCAGCAGCGTTAATGAAGAGAATCGGACATACGGCCATCGGCATCAACTGGGATCCGGCCAATGCGCTTATCGAAGGAGACGTACCCTTCCCTAACGGTTATGAAGCAGTTCGCACCTATGTCCGTAATGTCCATTTCAAGGACGCCCGCCGGCATTCCAATGGAACCTGGGAAATACTTCATCTCGGCGATGTTGATTGGGATGGGCAAATAGCAGCGCTCGCCAATGACGGCTATTGCGGTGCAATCGCAATCGAAGCCCACTTGTCACCTTCCGTGGAATCGACACGGCGGGGATTGCGACGACTTCGCGAATGCCTGGCGAAGGCCGAGGCGGCGAAAAGCGAATAACGGAATTATGTTTCAACCAAATGGTTGAAAGCAGGTTTGAGTCGTTGTAGCGTGCCGTTAGTACCTCATGGGAGTTGGAGGTGTGCGTGCTTGATCCTGCGCCTAATAGTGAACATGCCAGTAGCGCAAAACCAGACGATAATGGCCGCAGCACGCCGGTGCGGTTCGATAGCGTCGAGCAGCTTGACGACTTCCTTTCCGAACCTGATGCTGACCTGATCAGTGACCTGAATGCCGTAGATGGTGACATCTTGATACTGGGTGTTGCTGGCAAAATGGGTCCGACTCTGGCACGCCTCGCGCACAATGCCGCTCCCCGCAAACGCGTTGTCGGTGTGGCGCGATTTTCTGAGCCCGGATTGCGGAAGCACCTTCAGGAATTTGGCATCGAAACCATTAAGGCCAATCTTCTCGACGCCGGGCAGGTTAGCAAACTGCCCAGGTTAAAGAATGTAATTTTCATGGCCGGTATGAAATTCGGCGCGAGCGGCAATCAACCGTTGACCTGGGCGATGAATGTCCACTGTCCGTCAATTGTCGCATCCGAATTCCGCGACAGTCGCATCGTCGCATTCTCCACCGGCAACATCTATCCGCTTGTCGACGTGTTACACCAGGGAGCGCTTGAAACGACGGTACCGGGCCCGCGCGGCGAATACGCACAATCCTGTCTCGGCAGGGAGCGCATGTTCGAGTACTTTTCCCAACAATACGAAACGGCGGGACGATTGTTTCGGCTAAATTATGCAATCGATCTGCGCTACGGAGTTCTTTTTGATCTCGCAACACGGGTCAAAACCGGTGTTCCGATCGATTTGTCACTGATGGGCCACGTCAACGTTATTTGGCAGGGCGACGCCAATGCTCAGGCGCTACGTTCATTGCGGCATTGCACAGCGCCAACAACGCCACTCAATGTCAGCGGGCCTGAAACCCTTTCCGTACGTTGGCTGGCACAGGAACTTGGTACGCGCTTGGATATGAAACCCAATTTGATTGGAGCCGAGGCGGCAACCGCATGGCTGACAAATACAGCGCAGTCGGCGCGATTGTTCGGCTATCCTAAAGTTCCGCTTGCAACCATGCTCGATTGGGTGGCGGACTGGGTTTCACGCGACATGCCGAGCCTCGACAAGCCTACTAAGTACGAGGTTCGTGATGGCAATTTCTGAAGAAATCCAGATTGTGGACCTGACAACAACCGATATCGAGGCGGGACTTGCGCTTTCCGATGAGGCCGGATGGAACCAGACCGGGGAAGACTGGCGTATCTTTATCGAAAGCGGCAGAACAATTGGAGTACGCGATGTCAACGGCCGGTTGGTCGCCAGCGCCGCTGCATTGCCTTATGAAAACCGATTTGGATATATCGGGATGGTACTGGTTACCGAAACCTGGCAAAGGCGCGGGATCGCGACACGGCTGGTTGATCGGTGCATCGAGAGTTTACGAGATTCCGGACATGTACCGATGCTTGACGCAACTCCTGCCGGTGAATTGGTTTATCGCAGACAGGGATTTCATACACTTTTCAGTCTCGACCGGTGGGAATGCAATAGTTTGGTCACCCCGCATCCGGAGACAACAGCAACGATCGCTGTGCGATCCGATCTCGACCGGATCATCGACATTGATGCCATGGCCATTGGCTCAGGCCGGCGGCAGTTGATCGAAGGTTTTTTTAAACGATCCGGAACACAGGTTTTCCTGGGCGCGGACGGAGAAAGTCTTGCCATGATACGGGACGGGCGTAAAGCCCGGCAAATCGGACCTGTCATTGCCCGCTCCCAATCTCTTGCGTTGGACCTTCTTGGCGTGGTTTTAGCTCACTGCAGCAGCCGGATATTTATCGATGTGTTGTCAGCGTGGACCGACATCGGCGAATGGTTGGCGCAGCGCGGATTTTCTATTCAGCGAAGTTTTTCGCGAATGGCTTACGGTAGATCAAAACAGTTTGGTTCGCCCGACTTCTTGTTTGCCGTAGCGGGACCAGAGTTTGGATGATGAATCGGTCGGTAGAACAATCAGATCTGATTCATGTATCCCCAGCCACCGATGGACTGGAGATTATCAAAAGCGGGGCAATGATCCCGGCCCATCCATTGGCGCTCGATTCGGCAAGGCGCCTGGATACAATCCGCCAGCGCGCTCTTTCCCGATATTACATCGATGCTGGTGCCGGTGGTTTGGCGGTTGGCGTTCATACAACCCAGTTTGCCATTCGCGAAGCCGGAATCTATGAGGAAGTATTGTGCCTTGCCGCCGAAACGGTTCATGAATGGTCCGATCGTCGATTAGCAATGGTGGCCGGGATCGCGGGCCAATCGATACAGGCGATGGCCGAGGCCGAAACAGCAAGGCGCCTCGGCTATGATGCCGGATTGCTCAGCCTTGCTGCCATGAAGGGGAATAATACCGATGAAATGGTAGACCATTGCAGGGCGGTCGCAAGCATTCTCCCGATTGTCGGTTTCTATCTTCAGCCTGCTGTCGGCGGAGTGAAGCTGAGTGCTGACTTTTGGACACGCTTTTGTGCCATCCCGAATGTTGTCGCCATTAAAGTAGCACCCTTCAATCGGTACTATACCCTTGATGTAGTGCGCGGAGTAGTCGCTGCCGGTGCGGAGAAACGCATCGCTCTTTACTCCGGCAATGACGACCATATTGTCCTCGATCTAGTAACACCGTTCGTTGTGATGCGTGATGGGAAACCAATAACCGTTCGCTTTGTGGGCGGGCTTTTGGGGCACTGGTCGGTCTGGGCAAAAAAAGCCGTGGAACTGTTTGAGCGGTGTCGTAGAACTGCAGCTGAAGGCTCTGTACCAGCCGATCTGCTAGCGCTAGACAGCAGGGTCACAGACTGCAACAGCGCTTTTTTCGACGTCGCCAATGATTTTAAGGGGTGTATTGCCGGTTGCCACGAGATTCTGCGGCGCCAGGGTTTGTTGGAAGGGACTTGGTGCCTTAATCCCAAAGAAGAGCTGAGCGCAGGGCAGGTAGAAGAGATCGATCGGGTTCTTCGCGAGCATTCCGATCTTGCCGACGATGGTTTCGTCGCGGCAAATTTAGATCGATGGATGGCATAGATGAAAATCACCTCGATCGAAGCATTCGTTCTGGAATTTCCATTTAAGAGCGCCTTTCTTATAGCTGGCGGTGTGGCGGGAGAACCCGGAACACCGTCGCCAAGAGTGCTTGTCCGGCTCCAATGTGAAAATGGATCCGTCGGCTGGGGAGAGGCAACACCAACCCCGAAGTGGACCTACGAGACAACGGAAACTATTATCTCGACAATCAAACGCTATCTCGCGCCCGCAGTCATCGGCATTGAGATATGGGATTTTGACAACCTGCATCGCGCGATGGATCGGGCTATCAATCCGGGCGTCACGATCGGTTCGCCGCTTGCAAAATCGGCAATCGATGTTGCTGCCTACGATGCATTCGGTCGCGCACTTGGCGTTCCGGTCTATCAGCTGCTTGGCAGTTGCCACCGCAAAACATTCGAACTTTCCTGGATGATTTCCGTGTCCGATCCCTCGCAAGCCGAAGATTTGGCGTTGGAGGGTCTCGACGCCGGGTACACTGTGTTCGACGTAAAAGTAGGAATGCATGGCGAAGCCGGCGATCTTGATCTAGTCAGATCCACTCGCCAGAAAGTTGGCGAGATGCCGATCCAGGTCGACGCCAATCGCGGATACCGGCTTGCGGAGGCGCTTCGGCAGGCAATACGGTTTTCAGATTACGGAGTGACACTTTTCGAGCAGCCGCTTGAGGGCTTCAACCTGTCGGGATACCGCAGGCTTGTCGCTGCAAGCCCGGTTGAAATTGGCATCGACGAATCTCTCAGGTCCGTAGCCGATTTGCTCGAATATACTCGCTCGGACGCCATAGACGTTGCGGTCGCTAAGGTACAGCGGAATGCTGGATTTCACCATTCGCGCCAATTGTGTCATGCAGCGGTCGCGGCAGGGTTGGGCCTGTCCATGTCGGGATTGACCGAAACCGATCTGGGCCTGGCGGCCGGATTGCATCTGGCCGCCGCATTCGGGATAAGCCCCCTGCAGCTTAACGGACCGCAATACATCGAATCGCCCCATCTTTCCCGCCGCATCTGGAAAGGCGGAGGAACTGTGAACCTGCCCGAAGGCCCGGGCTTGGGTGTGGAAGTCAACGAGGATTATGTCCGGCAGAATTCCGTGGAGGTGACCATTGACCAAGGCATTTGACAAGGCTCTGGATTGGCTTCCGGCATTGGGTCTGTTCGTCGCGTTGGTAGTAATGTGGCAGCTCGCGGTCACACAATTTGGTGTCCGGGAGTATTTGCTGCCCAGTCCGGCATCGGTTGTCGGCTCAATGTTTTCAAGCGAAATAAACTGGATCGGTCACATCTTGGTTACCGGCTGGGCGATACTGGGCGCATTCCTCATCGCTGCCGTCGGTGGCATTTTGCTCGGCACGATTATTGCGTGGTCGCCTGTCATGAGCCGCGCCCTGATGCCGTTTCTCGTATTCGTCAATGTACTGCCAAAAGTTGCAGTTGCACCTCTTTTTCTGCTGTGGCTCGGCTATGGCATACTTCCGAATATGCTGATCGGGGCGTTGATCGGGTTTTTCCCGGTCGTGATCAACACAGCTGTTGGCCTGCTTCAGATCGATGAAGACATGCTTGATCTTGGTCGCGTCTTTAACGCTCCCAAATGGAAGGTATTTGCCAAGATACGCATTCCAAACGCTTATCCGTATATATTAAGTGCTCTGAAGATCACGGCCACCGCCGCCGTTGTCGGTGCAATTGTCGGCGAATTCGTCGCTTCGCAGGCCGGCCTCGGATACGTGATTATCACATCTCAGAGCAGCATGAACACACCGCTGGCATTTGGTGCACTGGTCTGGATTTCAGTCCTCGGGCTGCTTCTCTACGGCGCCGTTGCTGTTTTGTCGCGTGTGATCGCCCCCTGGGCAGAAAACCAGGAGGGATAACCAAGGGAGGAAATGATATGCTAAAGAAACTGATATACTCCACTGTAATGGCCGGTATGATCGCCTGGCCGAGCGCTGTGTTGTCGGCCGACAAGGTCACCTTTTCACTCAACTGGTTCCCCGTCGGTGACCATGCTGCATACTGGGTCGCACTCGACAAGGGATACTTTTCTGATCGCGGTCTTGATGTGACGATGGAAAATTCGAAAGGCTCCGGCGATTCGATCGCAAAAGTAGATAGTGGCCGAGCCGATATCGGCCTCGCGGACAGTGCCGTTGTCATAGCGTCAAAAGCCCGTGGAACAACGATCAAGGTTGTTGGGATGGTGTTCGATAAAACACCGCTCAATACTTTCAGCAGTGTAGACAATCCGGTTAGGTCACCGAAGGATCTGGAAGGAAAAACAATCGGCGCGCCTCCGGGAGACGGACAGCGCCAAATGTGGCCGGCCTTTGCTGCCGCAAACAATATCGATGACAGCAAGGTGACCTGGGTCAATGTCGAACCGGCGGCAAAAATCGCTGCGCTCGCAGAAAAAAGAGTGGATTCTGTGGCTGATTACACCACCGGCCTTCCACTTTACGAGAAGCCTATGGGCGAAGGTAAAGTCGTCATGATGCCATGGGCCGACCATGGGTTCGACATGTATTCGATGTCAATCATGGCGAGCGAAAAGACGATGACCGAAAGGCCCGAAGTGCTGCGCAAGTTCCTTGAAGCGGCCTATTTGGGTTGGCGCGACGTCTTGAGCGATCCGGAAGCTGCCCTAGCGATATTCAAAAAGCGCGTGCCCGAGATCGACGAGAAACTGATCGGCGCCAACATGAAGCTCGGTTTGCAGTTGATGGACACCGATCGCTACAAGCAAAATGGCATCGGCTGGGTCGAGAAGGACAAAATGTGTAGCTCGGTCGACCTCGTAAACACTTATATGGGGTTACCCAAGAAAGTGGAATGCGATGACGTGTTCACAATGGACTTTCTTACGAAGGTCGAAATGCCAGCAATGGCGCAGTGACCTCACGAAAACGGTGAACGCTTGGTGAAAAATACAATAGAGCTCGACCGGGTCGGCATGGTCTATGAGACCGCCAGCGGCCCGGTCGAGGCCCTTCGCAACATCTCCCTGGCTGTCGGCGAAGGAGAGTTCATCTCAATTGTTGGACCGAGCGGCTGCGGTAAATCAACACTGCTGCGGGTTATCGCCGGGTTGAGGCCCATGACGTCCGGAACTGTATTGGTCGACGGTACATCCGTGACGCGGCCCATTCCCAAGGTGGGAATGGTTTTTCAGGCAGCGGTACTGCTAAAATGGCGATCGGTGCTTGACAATGTACTGCTGCCGGCAGAACTGGCTGGACTGAACCCCCACAAGTTTCGCGAACGGGCTATTGAACTGCTGCATCTGGTTGGCCTTGAAGGTTTTACCGGAAAAAAACCAAACGAGCTGTCTGGAGGGATGCAACAGCGGGTGGCGCTGTGTCGCGCATTGCTTCTCGACCCGCCACTGTTGCTGATGGATGAACCATTTGGTGCGCTTGACGCCATGACACGCGACGACATGAACCTGGAACTGCTTCGTGTTTGGGGTCAGGAAACTGGCGGTACCGGACGCAAGACTATCCTCTTTGTGACCCATTCTATCCCTGAGGCGGTGTTTCTTGCCGATAGGGTAGTCGTCATGTCGGCAAGACCGGGAGAGATAGCCGATGTCGTCAATATTGAACTTGATCGACCGCGCACCGTGGAAACGAGGGCAACGGCGGATTTCGGCCATTATTCGCTGCAGATTTATGAAACACTCACCGGGCAAATGACTGGCGACAATTCGCGGTCAGCGCAAACACTTTCATGACCGGTATTTCCGTAAAATTGCTGGCTGTCGAAGGCCGGGAAAGGGCATTCAGGCTACGCATGCCATTTCGTTTCGGCGTTACGACCGCTACCCACGGTCGACAGGCTATGGTCCAAGTTCGCATCGCTCTTTCAGATGGACGTGAGGCGACGGGTTATTCTGCCGAGGCACTCGGCGCCAAATGGTTCGACAAAAATCTCGAGCTAAGTGATGAGGATAATCATCATCAACTACGAAAATCCTTGGAACTAGCTACCGGGGCTTATCTTGCTTCCGGTCACGCAACTCCATTTGCGATGTTTGCCGATCACTATTCGAGTCACATTAGGGATTGTGCATCGCTCGGTCTCAACCCGCTTATTGCCAGTTACGGCCAGTCACTTGTCGACCGTGCTATCGTGGATGCGGTTTGTCGCGTCCTTGAAGTCAGTTATTATAAAGCGGTTCGTACGAACCTGCTCGGCCTAGCGCCTCACAAGGTGATTGGTGACCTCGGTAATCTCGATATCGCTTCCTTCTTAGCGAAACTGTCACCATCAAGGTCAGTTCATGTCCGGCATACGGTCGGTCTTGCCGATCCGATCACGTCAAGCGACCAGGACGACGATTTGCGCATCGGCGATGGACTGCCTGAAACGCTGGAGGAAGTAGTTGCGACCTACGGCAACAGGTATTTCAAAATTAAAGTTTGCGGCGACGAGGATGAAGATCTTCACCGGTTGGAACGAATAGCAGCCGTGCTCGACAGATCGGGTAGTGAATATCTTGTTACTCTCGATGGAAACGAACAATTCCCAGATGCGCGCCACGCCTCCGAATTTTTCCAAAAATTGAAAAGTTCATTACTCCTCGAACGCTTCGCACGGACGATCCTTTATGTTGAACAACCTATAAACAGGGCCAATGCATTCTCGCGGCCGGTTGCCGCACTGGCAAGTCAAATACCTGTAATAATTGATGAATCAGATGGTGAGTTGTCGGCATTTATTCAAGCAAAGGAGCTTGGTTATACCGGCGTATCGTCGAAAGCCTGCAAGGGTATGTACAAATCGATCATCAACCGAATCCGTTGCGAGATTTGGAATAAAAGCCAAAACCGGAACTACTTTATGTCGGCAGAGGATCTAACATGCGAGCCAGGCGTCGCGCTTCAACAGGATCTATCTCTTGTTAATATTCTTGGTCTCACTCATGTCGAACGTAATGCACATCATTTCATAGACGGCTTCGGCGGGAGGTCCCGATCGGAAATACATTCGTTCGTCGAAAAACATGCTGATCTTTACAAGAACTTCGATGGCAACGCCCGTCTCCGAATACAAGACGGAAAGCTTGACATCAGTTCGCTTGACTGCGCCGGGTTCGGTTCTGCAGCGCGGCCCGATTTTGAAGCCGGAGAGCCGATGCCTGCGGCAGCCTGGCCGCTGACTGGAGAGAAAGACGGATGATACGAGAATATGAATCTCTCGATGCACTCGATATCGCCGATCTGGTGCGGCGCGGAGAGGTTGATGCCGTCGAAGTGCTTGATGCGGCCATAACACTGTACGAGCAAAAAAATCGGCAGCTTAATGCAATTGTCACCCCGTTGTTCGAGCGCGCCCGTGAAGCAGTTAAAGCCGGTCTGCCGGACGGACCTTTTCGAGGCGTGCCCTATGTATTCAAGGAACTGGTGGTTTCAGTTCTGGGCGCGCCAACAACATTTGCGTCACGACTTTACGTCGACAATATGCCGATATCCGAGAGCGAAATCGTTCAAAGATGTAGACGCGCCGGAATGATCGTCCTCGGCAAGACAAATTCGTCGGAGTTCGGCCTTTCCGCAACGACCGAACCTCAACTGTTCGGCCCGACGAAAAATCCTTGGAACCCCGCTTATTCACCGGGCGGTTCCAGTGGCGGATCGGCAGCGGCCGTTGCTGCCGGGATCGTGCCGATAGGCCATGCCACCGATGGAGGAGGTTCAATTCGGATTCCGGCCTCATGTTGCGGCCTGTTCGGATTGAAGCCGACACGGGCACGCATAACCGCGGGACCGGAGGCGGGCGAGGGCATGGCGGGCTTTGCCAGCCAGCATGCAGTCAGCCGATCGGTACGTGACAGTGCCGCTCTCCTGGATATCACAGCAGGCCCGATGCCCGGTGACCCCTATTTTCCTCCGCCACCACGCCTGTCTTACTTAAAATACGCCGAAACCAACCCTCGCCCTCTTCGTATCGCTTTCTCGGTACATGCTCCCAATAACGCACCCATCGACAGTGAATGTTCAGAATCCGTGCGCGATGCCGCAAGGTTATGCGAATCTCTCGGCCACATTGTGGAGGAAGCGGCACCCGATTTTGATATCGAGCAGGTCCAGCAGGGTTTCCTGGCCGTATTTCAGGCAAACACGATGACCAACATTGCACGCAAGACCGGCGGGAGCCTACCGCAGGTCGACCAGGTAGAGCCCCTGACGATGGCTCTGGCCGAACGCGGTCGCGCAATTCCGGCACCGCAATACATTGCAATCCTGCAGGGCCTTCAAAGAGAGAGCCGCCGCATAGCCGATTTCTACGAGCACTATGATATCTGGCTGACACCGACTCTTGGCACAACGCCACCGATTCTTGGGAAGTATAGTACGGATGTTGACGATATCGACAGTTGGTTCGCGGCGTTGATGGCCTTTATACCCTTCACGTTCATCTGCAATGTTACCGGCCAGCCGGCAATGTCGGTACCATTAGGCCAATCCACGAATAGACTACCCATTGGATGTCATTTTTCGGCACGTTATGGCGAAGAAGGTTTGTTGTTTCAATTGGCCGGCCAGCTTGAACGGGCAAGACCTTGGTACCAGCGAAAGCCACAGTAAACGGGTCCTGTTGGTCCCAATATCCCTGACGACGGACGGTGTTTCCCGTCAGCACCTAATGGACAGATCGGGCTGATAGCTTAAGGGAGTATATTTTTGAT
>JAHEGF010000090.1 GCA_024645155.1 Phyllobacteriaceae bacterium
AGGGTATACAGGCCAATATTGGCGCCGAGATCGATAAATGTACCGCCTTCAGGGGTCCCGGAGACCAGGAAATCGATTTCACGGCGGTTGTAGCCAGGATAGATCAGTAGCGAATCCTCGATCAGGTTCGCACCCTTGCGTACCCGAAATGCGGAGCCGTTGGATCGGACATCGATACATTGATGAGACCCGCTCCGCCGCACAAGATTGGCGATTGGCCGGCGGAAGCTGCCGCGGTAGAACGGCGGAATTTTTGCAAATGCAATAATTGCCGATTGTAGCGCATTTGGCGCGAAGGCACCGAAAGGCGGCTCGTTTTCCTCGACCAGATCAATCGGCTGGTACAGGTCGCTCATGGCCGGAACAGCACCCTCAATATACCCTCGCTTTGGGGAGGATCTTTTTTGGATCGATACCACCCTTGGCGATTGAAAGAAGCGGTTCGGTGTGTACGCCGCGGTAATCGAGCCGGACCTTGCCCTTCGCATCGACCCATGACAGCGTGTGCTTGCGCCAATTCTTGTCGTCACGGTCGGGGAAATCCTCGCGTGCATGGGCGCCGCGACTCTCCTTGCGCGCTTCTGCCGAGTGAACCGTAGTAATGGCGTTGGCCATAAGGTTTTCCAGTTCGAGCGTTTCAACGAGGTCGGAGTTCCAGATCATCGAGCGATCGGTAACCTTCAGATCATTGAGGCCGTTCCAGATTTCCGATACCCGCTTGCAGCCGTTGGCGAGCGTTTTCTGGGTGCGGAACACCGCCGCATCTTCCTGCATGGCTTTCTGCATGGAAAGCCGCAGATCAGCGGTCGGCGTGGTTCCGCCCGCATGACGTAAGCGGTCGAACCGTTCCATGATCATGTCGCAGGACTTCTGATTGATCGCGGGAACCGCTGCATCGCGGTCGACCACCTGACCCGCGCGAATGGCGGATGCGCGACCAAACACCACCAGATCGATCAGCGAGTTCGAGCCGAGCCTGTTGGCACCATGGACCGATGCACAGCCGGCTTCGCCCACTGCCATCAGGCCGGGCGAGACGCGGTCCGGCGCATTTTTGGCCGGGTTGAGCACCTCGCCCCAGAAATTGGTTGGAATGCCACCCATGTTGTAGTGAACCGTCGGCAATACGGGAATCGGCTCGCGGGTCAGGTCAACACCGGCAAATATCTTTGCCGATTCAGAGATACCAGGCAGGCGTTCGGCCAGAACCGCGGGGTCGAGATGGTCGAGATGCAGGAATATGTGGTCCTTGTCCTTGCCGACGCCCCTGCCCTCGCGGATTTCCATGGTCATGCAACGCGAGACGACATCGCGCGATGCGAGATCCTTTGCCGATGGCGCGTAACGCTCCATGAACCTTTCGCCTTCGGAGTTGACCAGATAACCGCCTTCTCCGCGGGCGCCCTCGGTGATCAGGCATCCGGCGCCATAGATCCCGGTCGGGTGAAACTGAACAAATTCCATATCCTGAAGCGGCAGGCCGGCACGGGCGATCATGCCGTTGCCGTCACCGGTGCAGGTGTGAGCCGATGTGCAGGAAAAGTAGCTACGGCCGTAACCGCCTGTGGCCAGAACGACCAGCTTTGCCGAAAAGCGATGGATCGTACCGTTGTCGAGGTTCCAGGCAACAACGCCTGTGCAGGTGCCGTCGTCGTCCATGATCAGGTCGAGCGCGAAATACTCGATGAAGAACTGGGCATTGTTGCGCAGCGACTGGCCGTAAAGCGTGTGCAATATCGCGTGGCCGGTGCGGTCGGCGGCGGCGCAGGTCCGCTGAACCGGCGGGCCGTCACCGAAATTCATCATGTGCCCGCCAAAGGGGCGCTGATAGATTTCGCCCTTTTCGGTACGCGAAAAAGGCACACCATAGTGTTCCAGTTCGTAGACAGCGGCCGGTGCCTCGCGGGCGAGATACTCCATTGCATCGACATCACCAAGCCAGTCGGAACCCTTGACCGTGTCATAGAGGTGCCACTGCCAATGGTCGGCGCCCATGTTGGACAACGAAGCGGCGATGCCGCCTTGAGCGGCAACGGTGTGGCTGCGGGTCGGAAAGACCTTGGTGATGCAGGCGGTTTTCAGGCCCTGCTCGGCCATGCCAAGCGTCGCCCGCAATCCCGCGCCGCCGGCGCCGACAACCACGACATCGAATGCATGATCGACATATTGATAGGCCGCCCCGTTTGCCGATGGTGCCTTGCCGTCCGTTTTCTGCTGTTTTCTCGCCATCGACGGTTCAGCCTCCGAAAGCCAGTTTCAAGATTGCAAATATCATCGCCGCACCCAGGATCATGGTAACGAAGGTGTTGAACATCAGCAGCGCGATCTTGCTGCCTTCGCCATGAACATAGTCTTCTATGACAACCTGCATGCCGAGGCGCATGTGAAAGAGGACCGAAACGACAGCCAGGAGGAGCAGCAGTGCAGTGACGGGGCTCGTCATGACTGATCGGACATGGTCGTGGCTGGTGCCGTTCAAGGATACAAGCAGGCCGACGAAAAAAAGCGTCAGAGGGATATTGGCGATTGCCGTCAGGCGCTGCATCCAGAAGTGCCCTGTACCCTCGCGCGCGGAACCTGCGCCACGAACCTTGCCTAGCGGTGTCCGCATATCGGTCATGATTTTTCCTCCCTAGCCGCGAACCAAGTAGCCGGCAATCCAGACCAGCAGGGTAAGTACGATCGAACCCGCCAGTGTCAGCCAGGCCATCCGGGTCGTTGTATCCTTGTCGAGCCCGCGGCCGGTGTCCCAAACCAGATGGCGCATGCCGCCGATCATGTGATGCAGCAGCGCCCAGGTATAGCCGAAAAGCACAATCCGGCCGAACCAGGATCCGAAAAAGCTGCTGGCAGTATCAAACGCGGCCGAGCCCGACGCCGCGGCCAGCAGCCACCAGGCCAAAAGAACGGTTCCCCCATAAAGCGCGACGCCGGTCAAACGGTGGATGATCGACATCACCATGGTGGGTATCGGTTTGTAGATCGACAGGTGAGGAGACAGGGGACGTTCCCTCATCGAACCTGGTTTGCTCATGGCGTGCCCCACAACGACTGAATGGAAACCCGGTTTCGGGTCAGGGTTCCGCTTGTCTAGCGATGTTTTTGCAGCGCGTCAAAGCCTCCGGACCGCACGAAAGGCGGTCAATTCGGAAATGGGCGGAACAATGGCAAATTCAATCGTTTAAGACGGCCTGCGCGTATCGAAAATGCATTTATTCCGTGAACGTGATTGGCTGTGACGCAAATTACCTGCGGCAAGCCAGGGGCGGTTCGCCAGCTACCATCCACAGGGCTTCATGATCCTCGAGCACGAGCGCATGGGATGGTGTGCCAAACCGGCTTTGCGAACCGGGGGGTGATGCAGGCAGGAGAATGTCCTCGCCACCGGCGCCATTGATGACGACGCTGGTAGACCGGCGTTCGACGCGCAAGACAACCCCACCTCCACAGCGGAAGGTGGATCGCGCCGCATAGCCGGGCTCGCCTCCAAAAGAGCCAACGCTTTGGCAAGCGCTGCCAGTCGCGAGAAGAGGAATGAGGATTAGACCTGCATGCCGTTTTATCTTGATGCCCATATATCCTGAGCCGCGTTACTTGTTATCAAAACGAATAATAAAACTTGTCCAGTCGGCAGGTGCCGCAATCTGTTCATAAAGCTTGCGTCCGTGGTCCGGATCGCGCGGGGCGTTGAGCATCAGTTTTGACCAGCCACGATCTTCTGCCTGATCGGCCAGCACATCAACCAGCGCCTTGGCGATTCCACGGCCGCGATGTTCGTGATGGACGAAAATGTGGTCGCAGGAGCCGCACCGCCTACCGGAAACCGGCTCGGGCAGGTCGTAAAAAACACAGAAACCGACAAGGTCGCCATCAATGCGGGCGCCCAGCATTTCCGCGGTGCGGTCCTGGAGGAGCCTTTCCGCATAAAATTCGTCCGGACGCCGCGGAGCGCCGCGTTTCAATGCCTGGGCATAACTTGCCAGAAGCGGAGCCAGCTCGTGCGCGTCCTTCAAATGCAACAGTGAGATTTCTATGGATGGTTTGGTGGACATGCATGCAGGTTTGCCCGGCGATCGGGTTAGCGTCAAGACGCATTTGTGCACTGCCGAACGGCGTTAACCATATTTTCAATGGCAGAGGCAGATTCGCCGGTTGGCAGGCGACATTCGTTAACAAAAGGTTAATATGCCGGTGAGGAGGCTGCAAAGTCTTAACCGGAGGACGCGCCATGCGTAAATTCACGGAGTATGCCGTGCCAGGTCTGATATCCGCCGCGGTTATTGCCGCCGCGGTTTTTGCAATTGATGCGAACCCGGCGGCAGCTGGCCAATATGTTGACGGCCACTATGTCTATTCAGACAATTTCGGAAACCTGGTCATCCAAAGGCCCGGTAGCTACAAGCAGATCGTGATCGGCAAGGGATATTTGGTGGAACAGTTTCAGGGTGATCAGGTAAAAGCTGAACCAAGTCAGCCGCCAGCTGTATTGTACCGGAACCGTGACGAATACGAACCCGGCGAAGAGGCAAGCGAGGAACGTCGCTATGTGGTCATTGGCCCGGAAAGCGGTGCGACCTGCGTTGGCGGCGCGACGGTTCTGCGTGGCCGGTCCTTCATGTATGGTGTGCCGCGCGGCGTGACGCCTTCAATCGGGAATGTCTGCAGATAGCAGCGCAATTGCTGGGGTGACTTGCGAACAAGCTGGCGGTTAGCGCCGGAGACCGCTTGACGACGCCCAGCCGTCCAGGCCTTGCCAGCGGATCCGGCACCATGGTTTCTTTGTCAGGCCGTCATCGGATTTGCGGCAGGTGCCATCGAAGACAACGACCCCTTTCGTCCCTGCGGGAATCGACCCGATTATCCCGTGGCTTGTGCCCGGCCCCGATCGGACATTCAGCCTGTTCTGGGAAATCCGTTCGGGAATACTGGCAATGAAATGATCTTGCACCGGATCGGCGGGGGCCGGTGTTGCTGCAGGAGGCGACGGGATTGCGGTATTTGGCGCTGCAAGGCCCCGACCCAAATGTTCGAGAATTGCTTGAATCGACGTGCCGGCATTGAATGATGACTGGCTGTCGCCGGTGAGGCCACCGGAATGATGAAGCGCAACCACACGGTGGCTGTTGTCGAAAACAAGCGACCCGGAGCTGCCGCCAAGAGTGTCGCAGCGATGGCGGAATACATGCCCATTGTAGGCGGCCCCGGGATAGGCCTTGCAGCGGAACCGCGTCAGCCTAAGGGGAAGACCGGCCGGATGGTGAAAGATGACCAGCGAGGAGTTGGGCTCTACTCGCGCCGGAACCACCTCGACATGCCCGTATTTCTGGCCGGGATTGCCCTCGACGTGCAACAGGGAAAAGTCGAGCCCGGCATCCGCGTTCAACGGATCGATGTCGACAGGATATGAGTCGACTGCATCCTGATCCTGACGCAGGTATCCCAGGTGTATAATCGCCTTTAGGACCGTGCCTTCAAATCCCGGAATGCAATGGTAATTCGTCAGCAGACGATCATCTGAAACCAGGGTGGCCGTGCATGTCGCAACGCCTTCGCTGCCGTCCTTGCCGCGGACCAGCATGGAGAGCCTGCCAACAGGCCGCGACTGTTTGCGGAAGATATCACCTTCGTTGAATTCGCTCAGCGGTTCAAAGACACCGTTTTTTTGAGACTGTATGTAGCTGTCATTGCCACCAAGACTCTGGTTCGGCCGCAAATTGGCATTGCCGAACTGGTTGGCGGGAAACAGCAGGTCCTGGGCACAGGAAAACGGGGCGCTGGCCAACAATGCGAAAATGGACGCAATAATGAATACCGGAATCCTGATGACCGCCATGCCGCGCAATCCTCCCTTATAGAACCGATGCACGATAAATCCCGCCGGCCACGGCTTTGCCGGACCTTCAGCGTGTCATTTCCAATCCCGGATATCGACGAAATGGCCAGCAATTGCCGCCGCTGCCGCCATGGCCGGCGACACCAGATGGGTGCGCCCCTTGTAGCCCTGCCTGCCCTCGAAATTGCGGTTGGAGGTCGAGGCGCACCGCTCGCCGGGTTTCAGGCGGTCGTCATTCATGGCCAGGCACATCGAACATCCCGGTTCGCGCCATTCAAAGCCTGCCTCGACGAATATCCGGTCGAGACCCTCGGCTTCGGCCTGCTCCTTGACGATACCGGATCCCGGCACGATCATGGCGTCAACTGTCGCGGCGACCTTGCGGCCCTCGACCACGGCGGCAACCGCGCGCAGGTCCTCGATGCGCCCATTTGTGCACGAGCCGATAAACACGCGATCGATGGCGATATCGGTCATTTTGGTACCCGCGGTAAGGCCCATGTAATCGAGGGCACGCTTCTTGGATTCGCGCTTGTTTTCGTCCTCGATCAGTTCGGGATCGGGTACCGAGCCGGTGATGGAGACGACGTCTTCCGGCGATGATCCCCAGGAAACGATCGGCGGCAGGTTGGCCGCGTTGAGGACGACGACCTTGTCGAATTTGGCGCCTTCGTCGGATTTCAGCGTTTTCCAGTATGCCAGGGCCATGTCCCAGGCAGCTCCCTTCGGTGCGCGCGGCTTGTCCTTGATATAGGCGAAGGTCTTTTCATCAGGCGCAATGATGCCCGCCCGGGCACCGCCTTCGATTGTCATGTTGCAAACCGTCATGCGCCCTTCCATCGACAGGCTTTGGATGGCCTCGCCGGCAAATTCGATCACATGCCCGGTGCCGCCGGCCGTGCCGATTTCACCTATGATTGCCAGAATGACATCCTTGGCGGTTACGCCGGGGGGTAATTGCCCGTCGACCCGGACCAGCATGTTCTTGGCCTTTTTCTGGATCAGCGTCTGGGTCGCAAGGACATGCTCGACTTCCGAAGTGCCGATGCCATGGGCCAGTGCGCCAAAGGCGCCATGGGTCGAGGTGTGGCTGTCGCCGCAGACGATGGTCATGCCGGGAAGGGTAAATCCCTGTTCGGGTCCGACAATGTGCACGATCCCCTGGCGCCGGTCATTTTCCGAATAGTATTCGACGTTGAAATCGGCGGCGTTTTTCGCCAGTGCCTCGACCTGGATCCTGCTTTCCTCGTTCCTGATGCCGTCCTTGCGGTCCGGTGTGGTCGGAACGTTGTGATCGACCACGGCCAGTGTTTTTTCCGGGGCACGAACCTTGCGGCCGGCGATCCGCAATCCCTCGAAGGCCTGCGGACTGGTAACCTCGTGGACAAGATGGCGATCGATGTACAGTAGCGACGTTCCGTCTTCCTGCGTGTCGACCAGGTGGTCGTTCCAGATCTTGTCATAAAGAGTGCTCGGCGCTGTCATCGCTTGTCATCCCTGCCGGTAATTTCGGATATGCAGACCGCGATATGCACCGGCAATACGCCAAGCGTCAAGGATGGCGCGAGTGTCCGGCCAATCGCTTGGCATGGTCATGACGGAAGTTGCCGTTTCCTGGATTCTTTCCGCCAGCAATAAGGGCGCCGGATTTTTCCGCGCCCTTTGCCAAATTCGGTTTTGGGGAGCGGCCTGATTGCGACCGCCCGAATATCAGGCGATCTGACTAGGTGTTCTCGCCATTGTCACCGGGCTGCTCTGCCGCGGCCGCGGCTTCAGCCTCGGAAGCAGCCTTAGCGGCATCCTCGGCAGCCTTTTCAGCTGCAAGCGCCTGTGCAGCAGCAACTTTCTCGGCCTCAAGCCTGGCCTTTTCGGCAAGCATTGCCTGGCGCTCGGTATCGTTCAGGCGTTTGGCGCGAGCACCAGTGTTTTCGACGATACGTGCGGATTTGCCGGTGCGGCCACGCAGATAGTAGAGCTTGGCACGGCGAACCTTGCCGCGGCGAACCAGTTCGACGCCTTCTACCAGTGGCGAATAGACCGGGAAAACACGCTCGACACCTTCACCGTAGGACAGTTTGCGAACCGTGAAGCTTTCATGCAAGCCGGAGCCCGAACGGGCAATGCACACGCCCTCGTAGGCCTGAACGCGGGTTCTCGTGCCCTCTGTCACGCGGACGAGGACACGAACAGTGTCACCGGGCTGAAACTCGGGAAGGGTGCGCTGCGCTTCGATTTTCGCGACCTGCTCGGCCTCGAGCTGACGAATGATATCCATCGTCTTTTACCTTTTGTTCTTGTGCGATCAGTCAGAGCGCCCGCTGAAGCCTCCGGTCAATCAGACCATCCTGGCGTTGCCGGTTCCGGATATCGAAACGGGCAGGGGCGAATTCACCGCGCTTGTTGTCGGGTCCGGGTCATTTCCCGGCTTCGCGCGGGGACTTACACCGCAATTACAGTTTTGTCACGTGTCTGAGCGCGTTTTTTTGCCTGCCCGGGATTCCAGCAGGTCCGGTCGCCGCTCGGCGGTGATGCGCCTGGCTTCGGCCAATCGCCAGGCGTCAATGGCGGCGTGATTCCCCGATCGCAGTATCTCCGGGATTGTCAAACCCTCGAACTCCTGTGGCCGTGTATAGTGGGGATATTCGAGCAGGCCGGATTCAAAACTTTCCGACTGCGCCGAGTCGCTGTTTCCCATGACGCCGGGCAAAAGACGCACAATGGCGTCGAGCAGAACCATTGCCGCGATTTCACCGCCCGACAGCACGTAGTCACCGATCGAGACCTCTTCGAGATCACGGGTTTCAATGAGCCGCTCGTCGACACCCTCGAACCGGCCGCACAAGACGATTGCGCCGCCGCTTACAGACAGTTCGCGTACGCGAGCCTGAGTCAACGGCTTTCCGCGCGGGCTCATCAACAGCCGCTTGCGGGTGTCGCCTTGTGGTGCGGCGTGGTCGATGGCACGGGCGACAATATCGGCGCGCATCACCATGCCTGGTCCGCCGCCGGCAGGCGTATCGTCGACCGAGCCGTGCCTGTCGTCCGCAAAATCGCGGATCTGAACAGTATCCAGCGTCCACAGACCGTCGCGCAATGCCCGTCCGGCCAGTGCTCCGCCCAGTGGCCCGGGAAACATTTCCGGATAAATGGTCAATACTGTGGCCCGAAAAATCATTGGTCGTTACTGCCTGGCTTGCCCGTTTTCCTGTCGCCACCGGTATCATCAAGGCCTGCGGCGTCGGGATCGACGGTGACATGTCCGGCAGCAATATCAACCGACGGGACGGCGGCGCGGGAAAACGGGATGGCTACGTTGCGGCCGCGGCCGGCGATCTCCAGCATGTCTCCGGCGCCGAAGTTGTGGACCGCGCGGATCGTTCCGATGGAGATGCCGCTGACCGTTCTGGCATCCAGTCCGATCAGGTCGGCGTGATAAAACTCTTCTTCCCCGGTGGTTTCGGCCAACACTGACCGGTCCACGAAAAGGTCGCGGCCCGACAGGGCCTCGGCATCATCGCGTGTGTTGACGGTTTTGAACTTGACGATGACTACAGTCTTGGACGGCCGGATGGCAGCGATCCTGTAGGTCCTGCCATCGGAATCGAAAAGCGGCTTGTAGCCGGCCAGCGCCAGCGGATCACCGGTGTGGGATTTAACCCGCACCTCCCCTTTCAGGCCATGGGCTGCTCCGATGGTCGCGACCAGCACGGGATTTGCGGGGTGGTTCATTTCACTGTTTCATGTCTGCAAGATGCGGAACCATAACCAGCACCGTGAAGTGCTGGACGATCCACGACTTAACGGTTGTGCGTCAAATTACAACCTGCCGGGCATACCTGTCACCCATTTGCCGGCAATCCTGCGGCGGCAAGGTCAAATCCGGTTATTCGTAAATGGTCCGGTAACCTGAACGCGGGACACTGCAGGTTGATTACCGGAGAATTCCAGATGGCCGCCACCGCGCTGTTGCCCGCAAAGCCCGATTTGTCCGCCCAGCGTCAGGCGTGGCTGCGGGCCTTGGCCGATGAACGGCGCCTGGCGAAAAACACGCTTGAAGCCTATGAACGCGATACACGGCAGTTTCTGCAATTCCTTGCCGGGTACCATGGAAGGCTTCCCGGACTGGCGGATGTCGCAAACCTGGAGGTCACCGATCTGCGGTCGTTTCTTGCCGAACGGCGCAAATGCGGCGCGGGCAGCCGCTCGATAGGCCGGGGCCTTGCCGGAATCCGCTCCCTAATCCGGCATCTCGAACGCCTTGGACTTGCCAATGCGGCCGCAGTCAATGTGCTGACTGCGCCGAAACAGGGCCGGTCGCTGCCAAAGCCCCTTACACCGGCAGATGCACGAAAAGTTTCCGGATTTGACAGCCAGATGGCGGCCGAACCCTGGATAGCAGCGCGCGATGCCGCGGTTATGACGCTTCTGTATGGCAGCGGATTGCGGATATCCGAAGCGCTTGGCCTTGACGGTGATGCCCTGTCATCATCGGCCGAACGGTCCATCAGGGTCACCGGCAAGGGGGGCAAGCAGCGCCTTGTTCCGGTACTTGGCGCGACCCATGAGGCGGTTGCGGCTTACCGGCGCCTGTGCCCCTACGACCTGGCGCCCGGCGAACCCCTGTTTCGCGGCGCCCGCGGCGGACCCTTGCAGCCGGCCATCGTGCAAAAGGCCATGCGGACCATGCGCAGTGCACTCGGCCTGTCCGATACTGCGACACCGCACGCGCTTCGCCACTCCTTTGCTACGCATCTGCTTGGGCGGGGCGGCGATCTGCGCTCCATTCAGGAACTGCTCGGCCATGCCAGCCTGTCCACCACGCAGATCTATACGGCGGTCGAAACGGAGCGCCTGCTCACGATTTACGACCAGACCCATCCGCGCAAATAATGGCGCGCATTAACCGTCGCAATTAACGGAATTTGGGTAATTGCGCGCTAGAAAAGGCCCATGAACAAGCTACCATCCCTGCCGGATCGCATTAGCCGCGCGCTGCTTGGTGTGATCGGCGCGTTGAACCTGCTGTTTCTTGCTGCATTTGTGCTTAGCGCTGCGGCCAGCCTGGGTTCTGCGCGTGCCGCAACCGTTACCTGCAGCGGCACGGACCTGATTGCGGCGATGAAGGCCGCTGACCCCGCGAAATACGAAGCACTGCAAAAAGAAGCGGCCAAGATTCCCAATGGCGACAGCATCTTTTTCCGCATTGAGCGCGCCGGTACAAAACCGTCCTGGCTTTTGGGTACAATGCATGTATCGGACCCGCGCGTGCTCGATCTTCCCAAAGCAGCCAATGCTGCCTATGAAGGGGCCGACACGGTTGTCATCGAGACCGTTGACGTGCTCGACCAGACAAAAGCCGCGACCATGATGATGCAGCGGCTCGACCTGACGATGCTGCCTGCCGGCAAGAAGCTTTCGGATTATCTGTCTGCCGGCGAGATGAAAATCGTTGAAAAAGGATTGGAAAAGCGTGGCATCGCAATGGGTGCGATGGCCCGTATGCGGCCCTGGCTGATTTCGACGATGGTTGCACTGCCGCCCTGTGAAATGCGCCGCAGGGGCGATGGTGCCGAAATGCTCGATATCAAGCTTGCGACCGCGGCACTGGCCAATGGCAAGAAGCTGGAAGGCCTGGAAACGCTGTCCGATCAACTAACCGCCATGGCCTCGCTGCCTATCGAGTTTCATGCGCAAAGCCTGGTTGCAACCTTACAGCTTGGTGATGAGCTGGAAGATGTTTTCGAAACGCTGATCACACTCTATGACAATGGCAATACCGGCTTGCTGTGGCCGTTTCTGAAGACAATTGATGCGCGGCAGGACCACGGTCCGCAGGGCTATGCGGCATTTGAGCAGACCATGGTCAATGCTCGCAACCAGACGATGGCCGACAATGCGGCTCCGATCATTGATGGCGGTAACGCATTTATCGCAGTCGGCGCGCTGCATCTTCCCGGAAAAGAAGGCGTGGTCGAATACCTGCGAAAAGCCGGTTACACAGTCACCGCCGTTCACTAGTTGCTGCCAACAGGCACTTTCCTACATATGGATCGGCTTGGCGAAGGTTGCCAGCGCGGCTTCTTTGACAGCCTCGCTCATGGTCGGATGGGC
>JAHEGF010000091.1 GCA_024645155.1 Phyllobacteriaceae bacterium
CTGCCCGAGAATTGATCCGGTCAATAACCGGGCTTCCGGTAACATGTTCGCACGAACTGTCATCGAAACTTGGCGGTCCGAAAAGGGCATTGACGACTTTGCTCAATGCAAGACTGGTGTCCACGATTGAACGGCTGGTTGCAGCAACACGCCGGTTTCTTGACGATCATGGTATCGACGCCCCCCTGATGGTGGTGCGTGGCGATGGTGCACTGGTGCTTGCCGAGGTGGCGGCGGAACGGCCGATCGAGACCATATTGTCCGGCCCTGCGGCAAGTGTTGTTGGCGCCCATCACCTTACGGGGTTGGACAAGGCCTTGGTTTCCGACATTGGCGGGACGACGACCGATGTTGCAATCCTTGACGATGGCCGTCCGCGAATCGATCCGCAAGGCGCCAATGTCGGTGGTTATCGCACCATGGTCGAAGCTGTCGCCATGCATACTTTTGGTCTTGGCGGCGATTCCGAAGTTGCGCTGGAAGAAAGCGGCCTTGCCGCCAGACTGATACTGGGTCCGCGGCGCCTGGTGCCGCTGGCGCTTTGCGCCGAGCGTTTTCCGGACGTAATTCAAAAAGAGCTGGAACGCCAGCTTCGCAGTTCCAATCCAGGCCGCCTTGACGGTCGCTTCGCCCTGCCGACGGGATTGGGCATTCTAAAATCTGCCGGGCTGCCGGCTTCCGAGGAAAAGCTTCTTGCGGCGATCGGTGCCGGCCCGCAACCGTTCGATAGGCTGCTGCTGTCCAACAACCAGATGTCCGTCCTCAGGCGCCTGGTCGCCAAGGGACTGGCGCACATATCCGGGTTCACCCCGTCTGATGCGGCCCATGTGCTCGGCTTGCAGGACAATTGGGACCGTTTGGCTGCGATTGCCGGTGCTCAGCTTTTTGCCCGCCGCCGCGATGGCTCCGGTAAGGCCATTGCGGCGGGCGGCGAGACCCTTTCGCGGAAAGTTCTTGATGCGCTGGCCCGCCGTTCCGCCGAAGTGGTTCTGGAAACGGCGATCAGCGAGGACGGTATTGATGGCGCCGCAGCGATCCGCCAGCCGGTACTGCAGAACGCGCTGGATGGCCTGCCGGCCATTGGCGGCGTGCGATTTACACTCGACCGGCCGGTGATTGGACTGGGCGCGTCGGCGGCACTTCATTATGCCAAACTTGGACGGGCCGTTGGCAACGATGTTGTCATTCCCGAACACAGCGATGTGGCCAATGCGCTCGGCGCAGTGGTCGGCCATGTCAGGGTTAGCGCCGAAGCTCATGTGCTAATGCCGCAACCGTCCCAGTTTCGAGTACTGGCAGGCGAGGAAGTGATCGACATCGGCACCGAGGCAGATGCAATCGAGGCCGCGGAAGAAATCGTACGCGGGCAGGCCCGAACAGGCGCCGAACTGGCGGGCGCGGACAATCCGGCGGTCAAGGTCAGCCGCGAGATAAATACGGTAACAGTCGAAGGTGAACGCACGTTCGTGGAAGCCCGGATTGTCGCAACCGCAAGCGGCAGGCCGCGTGTTGCCGTTCATTGAATTGCCAGCCGGGAAACCGCGGATACCACGAAAGTTGTGGTCCTCATGGATGAAATGACCGGTAAAGAACAAGACCGGATCAATGTTGGATTGACCATTGCGGGTGTCGTATGCTTTTTGGCCGCGATTTTGGGGCAACAGAAATTAGAGGCAGAAAATGGCTGATCGCGTTGAAATAAATGGTCTGAAAGTCGATCGCGGGCTGAAGGCTTTCATCGACAACGAGGCTATACCCGGAACCGGTGTGGACAGTTCAGATTTCTGGTCTGCCTTTGGCACGATTGTGGCAGACCTCGCGCCGCAAAACCGGGCGCTCCTGGCAACGCGCGACGGCCTGCAGGCGAAAATCGACCAATGGTACCGCGACAACGGGGCGCCAAATGATCTCGATGCCTACAAGGACTTTCTCAGGGAAATCGGATATCTTCTTCCCGAAGGCAATGCGTTTTCCATCGAAACGGCCAATGTCGATCCGGAAATATCAACTGTAGCCGGACCGCAGCTTGTGGTCCCGATCATGAATGCTCGGTTTGCCCTGAACGCCGCCAATGCGCGCTGGGGCTCTCTCTATGACGCGCTTTACGGCACCGATGCGCTCGGCGACCTGCCAACGCCTGGAAGATATGATCCGGAACGTGGTGCACGGGTCATCGCATGGGCAAAAGCCCATCTCGATGCTGTCGTGCCACTATCCGGCGATTCATGGTCGGCGCTGACCGCGATATCAGCATCGGACGCCGGTCTCAAACTTGGCAGTGGATTGACGCTTGCCGATCCCGGTCAATATGCCGGTTGGAGGGTAAACGAGACGGGCGGCCAGGAAATTCTCTTCCGCCGCAACGGCCTTCTCATCGAGGTTGTTGTTGATCCGCAAACACACATCGGCAAGTCCGATCCTGCAGGCATTGCCGATGTCTGGCTGGAGGCAGCGCTGACTACCATCATGGACTGCGAGGATTCTGTTGCCGCTGTCGATGCCGATGACAAGACGCTGGTCTACCGCAACTGGCTCGGACTGATGAAGGGCGACCTCCAGGAAACATTTGAAAAGGGTGGTAAAGCGCTTACTCGCAAGCTGCACGATGATTGGACCTTCAAGGCCCCCGACGGCGCTGATTTCTCCGTGAGAGGACGGTCACTTATGCTGATACGCAATGTCGGCCACCTGATGACCAATCCGGCGATACTGCTCAACGACGGCTCTGAAATCCCCGAGGGAATCATGGACGCGATGGTCACCGCGCTGATTGCGCTGCATGACATCGGGCCGAACGGCCGTCATGCCAACAGCCCGGCTGGCTCCATGTATGTGGTCAAGCCAAAGATGCATGGACCGCAGGAGGTTGCGTTTGCCAGTGAATTGTTCGGCCGTGTCGAGGCAGGCCTCGGCATGGCGCCCAACACCATAAAAATGGGCATTATGGATGAGGAGCGGCGTACGACGATCAACCTAAAGGAGTGCATTCGTGCTGCAAGAAAACGGATCGTCTTCATCAATACAGGCTTCCTCGACCGCACTGGTGACGAAATCCACACATCGATGGAAGCCGGTCCTGTGATCCGCAAAGGCGACATGAAAAAAGCTGCCTGGATCGGCGCCTATGAAGACTGGAATGTCGATATCGGTCTTGAATGCGGCCTGTCCGGACATGCCCAGATCGGCAAGGGCATGTGGGCAATGCCGGACCTCATGGAAGAGATGCTGGAGCAGAAGATTGGTCACCCGAGGGCAGGCGCAAATACCGCCTGGGTTCCGTCGCCAACGGCCGCGACACTGCATGCCACGCATTATCACAAGGTTGATGTTCACCAGGTCCAGCAGAAACTGGCGACCCGCAAGCGGGCAAGTCTTGATGCCATCCTCTCTGTACCGGTGGCTAACAGGCCGAACTGGACCGCAGACGATATCCAGCATGAACTCGACAACAATGCACAGGGCATCCTCGGCTATGTGGTGCGCTGGGTCGACCAGGGTGTGGGTTGCTCCAAGGTCCCTGACATCAATGATGTCGGCCTTATGGAAGATCGCGCGACACTGCGCATTTCTTCCCAGCACATCGCCAATTGGCTGCATCATGGTGTCTGCAATGAGAGCCAGGTGATGGAAACCATGAAACGCATGGCTGAAGTCGTCGACAAGCAGAACGAGGGCGATACGCTATACCGGCCAATGGCAGGAAACTTCGACACCTCCGTCGCGTTCAAGGCCGCGTGCGATCTGGTTTTCAAGGGACGCGAACAACCCAATGGTTACACAGAACCGGTGCTTCATGCGCGGCGCCTCGAATTGAAAGCGGCAGCAAGCGCCTGACGCGCCGGTTATTATTTCATCCACCGTGACGGATCGGCGGGTTGTGTGCAGCCCCGTTTTTCCGCTACGGGTTCGCTTATGCGAATTCTGGCCATCGATACCGCTGCCGACCGATGCGATACCTGTATATACGATACAGGTTCCGGCCGTGTGCTGGCAGAAGCCGGACTGGGTCTTGGCAAGGGCCATGCCGAGCATCTGATCGCCATGGCCGCGGCCGCGCTTCATGACGCCGCCATGGGTTATGATGACCTCGACGCAATTGCGGTCACGGTTGGCCCGGGGTCGTTTACTGGCGTGCGCGTCGGGGTGGCCGCCGCGCGCGGTTTTGCGCTGGCGCTCGATATACCGGCAATCGGCGTAACAACCCTGGAAGGGATTGCCGCCGAGGCCCGTATAGAATTTCCCGGGTCACCGGTTCTGGTGGCGATAGATGCACGGCGAGGCGAGATATACGCCCAGATGTTTGACGGTGACGGAACGCCGCATGGCGACCCACTAGCGGCTGTCGTGACTGAACCTGCTGCCCTGGGTGGTGGTGTTGGTTTGGTGCTGGCCGGTTCTGGCGCCCCATTAGTGGCAGCGAATTCGGAGTTCACGGGACCCGTCATTATCAACCGTGCATCGCCGCACGTCGCGACGGTTGCGCGCTTCGCCGCCTTGAAAAAGCCGCCCCATTCCATGCCAAAGCCGCTCTACCTTCGTGCGCCTGACGCAAAGATCCAGGCCGGATTTGCCGTGGCCCGGAGTGACCGATGATCAGGCTTCCCGGACTGAGATCCAATATGAAAGACTATGTTGTCGATGCTCTCAAAGCATCCGATGCGGCGGCGGCGGCCGGCTTGCATACTCAGGGATTTGCCAATTCCTGGACCGACGGTGAATTTATCCAGTTGCTTAACAAGCCCGGTGTGTTTGGGTACGTGGTCCGCCGCACCGGAAAGCCGGACAGCGATCCTTTGGGATTTGTCGTCGCCCGCATCGCTGCTGACGAGGCCGAGATATTGACCATCGCGGTTGCACCGCAGGCGCGCCGGATCGGTTTGGGCCGTTCCCTGATGGATGCGGTCTTGCGCCGCCTCCATTCCGAAAGGATCGCCTCGCTCTTTCTCGAAGTCAGTGAAAGAAACGCCGCCGCCATCGCTCTGTATCAAAAGCTGGGCTTTCACCAGGTCGCATCACGGCCCGACTACTATGCCAGAAAGGCAGGCGGACATGATGCGGCAATTGTCATGCGCTGCGATTTGGCATGACCGCAGGTCATTGAACGATGTTCGGGTATGTCAGACTGGCCATCGCTGTCACCGTGATCATTGCCGTCACTGCGGTGGTCTTGCCGGTGCAATTTGCAGCACTGCTGGCAAGGCTGAAATTGCGCGAACGCTTGCCACGCATGTGGCACGGACTCGCCGCCCGGCTACTCGGACTGCGCATCCATATCCATGGTGAGATGGTTCCAGACAGGCCCTTGCTGATCGCCGCCAATCATGTTTCGTGGAGCGACATTGTCGTGCTTGGAGCGGTGGCCGATGTATCATTCATAGCCAAGTCGGAGATGGCCCGGTGGCCGATATTTGGCTCACTGGCTCGCCTCCAGCGCTCGGTTTTCGTCGAGCGCGAAGATCCGCGCAAATCGGCAAAACAGGCAAACGAGATCGCCGAACGCCTTGCCGCCCATGACATCATGGTGCTGTTTGCCGAAGGCACGACCGCTGACGGCAATACCATCCTGCCTTTCAAGACATCCTTGTTTGGCGCAGCACAGCTTGCGCTGCGCCAGACTGGCATCAGGTCGGTCACTGTTCAGCCGGTGTCGATCGCCTATACGCGCGTCCACGGGTTACCGATGGGTCGCCAGCATCGCCATATAGCGGCCTGGGTTGGAGATGAGGATTTGTTGCCTCATCTTGGCCGCCTGCTGCGCGAAGGCGCGGTTGATGTTGAGGTTGCCTTTGGCCAGCCCGAAGAGTTCACACGGACCGGCGATCGCAAGGCGATCGGACGCCTGATGGAAAAACGCGTTGCAGCGATGTTGGCGCAAAGTCTTGCCGGGCGGCGAAAGACCCTGTAACCGCGGCGCTCCGTTTTATCTGTTTTTTGTCATCAATATCTACTACAAGCCGTCTATGCCTTCAGATCAAACCTTACATTTGGCCATGACCGCGGCTTCGCGCGAAGCTCCCGGTGGCAAGACCGCCGCGCAACGCAAGGTTTTTATCAAGACCTATGGCTGTCAGATGAACGTCTACGACTCTACGCGAATGGCCGATGCGCTGTCGGCGGGCGGTTTTGTCGAGACTGCTGATCATAGAGATGCTGATCTGATAGTACTCAACACTTGCCATATTCGCGAGAAGGCGGCGGAAAAGGTGTATTCCGAAATCGGCCGGCTGCGGTTGATCAAGGAGCAAAATGCAGCTGCCGGCAGACAAATGACGATCGCTGTCGCCGGCTGCGTTGCGCAGGCCGAAGGCGAAGAGATCGTGCGCCGCGCGCCGTCCGTTGATGTTGTCATCGGCCCGCAGTCCTACCACCGTATCGATTCCGCTGTTGCGCGCGCCAGAAAAGGCGAAAAGGTTGTCGAAACCGACTATGCCGTTGAGGACAAGTTCGACAAACTGCCGCAATCGAGCCGCCAGGGAATACGTGCGCGCGGTGTAACCGCGTTTTTGACGGTCCAGGAAGGCTGCGACAAGTTTTGCACCTTTTGTGTTGTGCCGTACACGCGAGGCTCCGAAGTTTCACGCCCCGTTTCACAAATTGTCGCCGAGGCGGAACGCCTGGCGGGCGCAGGTGTCCGGGAAGTTACGCTGCTAGGGCAGAATGTTAATGCGTGGCATGGTGAAGGACCGGATGGCCGCGAATGGGGTCTTGGCGAATTGTTGTTCCGGCTTGCAAAAATCAGCGGTATTGCCCGGCTTCGCTATGTCACCAGCCACCCCCGCGATATGGATGACGGTCTGATTGCAGCGCATCGCGATCTTGCCGAACTCATGCCCTATCTGCATCTGCCGGTTCAATCGGGCTCGGATCGCGTGCTGAAAGCCATGAACCGCCGTCATACAGCCGATGACTATCTGCGGCTTGTCGATCGCATACGCCACGCCCGAAGCGACATTGCCATGTCCGGCGATTTCATCGTCGGGTTTCCCGGTGAAAGCGACGACGATTTCGATGCAACCATGGACCTGGTTCGCCAGGTCGGATACGCGCAGGCCTATTCTTTCAAATACAGCCGCAGGCCGGGTACTCCGGGCGCAAGCCTCGATGGCCAGGTCGATGAAAATGTCATGAATGAACGCCTGCAGCATCTGCAATCGCTGCTAGTACGTCAGCAGTCTGATTTTTCTGCCGGCCTTGTCGGCAGGACCATTGATCTTCTGATCGAGAAGCCCGGCCGCAATTCCGGTCAGCTTGTTGGCCGGTCGCCCTGGCTGCAGCCGGTCGTTATCGCAGAAACCGACGGTGCGATCGGTGAAATAATCGATGTGCAAATCACGCGGGCCGCTTCCAATAGCCTTTTTGCTGTGCCAGCATGACTTGGAGCATTCGCGACCATTGGAGAAACGATTGAACGCCACATCCTCTGCGAAGACGCATGACGCCACCACGTCTGAACAGGCTCAGATCGTTTTGAGATTCGACAACAACAAGCTGGCAAGCACCCTTTACGGACAGTTTGATGAGAATCTTGCCCGTATTGAACAAAGGCTCAGCCTCGATATCCGTTCGCGCGGCAATGAAGTCACCGTTACCGGTACCAGGGCCGATGCCGAACAGGCGCGTCGCGCACTAGAGCACCTTTATGAACTGCTACAGAAGAACACGGAAATTACGCTTTCCGATGTCGACGGCGCAGTCCGTATGGCGGTTGCAGACGATGACCAGCCGTTACTTCCCGATCTTGAGCGGACAGGCAAGGTTTCCGCCGCCCGGATCGCGACACGCAAGCGTTCGGTCTATGCACGCACACCAAACCAGGACGTCTACATGCGCGCCCTGGACAACGATGAGCTGATTTTCGGCGTCGGACCTGCAGGAACGGGAAAGACGTTTCTTGCCGTCGCCCAGGCGGCAATGATGCTCGAGAATGGTACGGTCGACCGGATAATCCTGTCGCGGCCAGCCGTTGAAGCCGGTGAACGACTGGGTTTTTTGCCCGGCGACATGAAGGAGAAGGTCGATCCATATCTCCGCCCGCTTTACGATGCACTATACGACATGATTCCGGGCGACAAGGTCGAGCGCGCAATTGGTGCCGGCATAATAGAAATTGCGCCGCTTGCATTCATGCGTGGCAGGACGCTGGCCAATTCCGCCATCATTCTCGATGAAGCACAAAACACCACATCAATGCAGATGAAGATGTTCCTGACGCGGTTCGGCGAGAATTCGCGCATGATAGTTACCGGCGATCCAAGTCAGATCGATCTGCCGCCTGGAACCACTTCCGGTCTTGTCGAAGCCTTACACGTGCTACGTGAGATCAGCGGCATAACGACCGTCCGGTTCACGGCAAAGGATGTGGTACGGCCGCAGTTGGTTTCCGACATTGTGTCTGCCTATGATCGCAATTCCGCAAATTCGCCTGGCAGCAACCGGTGACGATGACCAAGCAAGCAGTTTACACCACTGAGATCCCCGACAATGAACCGGTTCTCATTGAACTGACCGTCGAGGCAGGCGCATGGCCGGGCACCGCCGAATTATCGTTCTTGGCGCGCTGTGCCGTCGATGCGGCATGCGCGGAATTGCGCTGGTCTGATAATCGGAAGGCCCTGCTGAGCATCCTGTTTTTCGATGACGACGGAATAGCTGCCTTGAACAAAAACTGGCGCGGTAAGCAGAGTCCGACAAATGTGCTGTCATTTCAGGCTGTTGCCGCCGGCGCCGCTCCGGGCAATCCGGCAATTCTCGGCGATATTGTTCTTGCATCTGAAACCGTCCACCGGGAAGCCAAGCTTGAAAACAAGCCGGTTAACCACCATATCATCCATTTGCTTGTTCATGGTTTTCTTCATCTTTGCGGGTATGATCACAAGGATGATGAAGAAGCACAATGCATGGAGGCACTCGAAACACGTATACTCGCACGGTTGGATGTTCCCGATCCGTATTGTCAATAGGGAACACACAAGGACCTGCGGGCTGGCCCGCGCAAGATCATGAATGAAATAGTTACCAACACTGTACCTCCGGCTTCCGATACGGAAGCGCCCGGCGCCAAAGACGACAATGCTTTGGCGGAAAAGCCGGTTACTACCTCGCAAAAACCGGGCTTAATGGGAAAGCTGGGCGGTCTTTTTCGCAACCGCAATGGCTCCAGTCTTCGTGATGACCTGACCGACGCACTGGCCGACAAGCCGCACACTGATGGAACGTTTTCGCCAGAAGAACGGGCGATGCTCAACAATATACTGCGGCTACGTGAGGTGCGCGTAGAAGATGTTATGGTTCCGCGCGCGGAAATCGAGGCAGCGGAACTGTCAGTAACTCTTGGCGACCTGTTGAATCTGTTTGAAAAAACCGGTCATTCGCGCATGCCGGTGTATGTTGAAACGCTTGATGATCCGCGCGGCATGATCCACATCCGCGATGCCATGGCGCACATCACCAAACAGTCACGGCAGGCAAGCCGGCGCGGTCGATCGTCGAAAACGGTTTCCACCGGTTTTGACATGGCCAAGGTCGATTTGACCAAGACTATCGGAGAACTCAACCTGAAACGGCCGGTCTTGTTTGTCCCGCCGTCGATGCTTGCATCGGACCTGATGGCCCGCATGCAGGCTGCACGTGTCCAGATGGCACTTGTCATTGATGAATATGGCGGCACTGATGGTCTTGTTTCGCTGGAAGATCTCGTTGAAATCGTTGTCGGTGACATTGAGGACGAACATGACGATGACGAGGTCATGATCGCCGCTGACGGTGATGGAGTCTATATTGCCGACGCGCGCGCTGAAATCGAGGACGTGGCAGAACTCATCGGAAAGAATTTCGATGCCGGGGATCACGAGGAAGATGCCGATACCATAGGCGGACTGATATTCTCCGCCCTTGGCCGGGTCCCGGCGCGTGGTGAAGTCGTCAACGCCATCCCCGGCTTTGAATTCCATATCGCTGATGCCGATCCTCGCCGGATCAAGAAAGTGCGGATCGTCGAAACACGATCGGCCGATCGCCGCAGGCGGGATGCCCGCCACACGGCCTAACAAACACGCGGCAATATTTTCCGAAGACATTGGCGCTGCCCCTCGGCACTGTTAAATCGGTATATCACTGATTCGGAGCGGACCGATTTGCGAATGGAGCGTCTGGCGGCAAGGATCATCCTGCTTTGGGGCTGGCAACGCGCACTGGCGGCATTTGCATCCGGTGGCCTGGCGGTCGCGGCACTTGCCCCATTCGATTTCCCGGCTGTTGGATTTGTGTCGTTTACTGTTTTGGTCTGGCTACTCGACGGCGCAACCGGAGTCCCGCAAGCAGGCTTTTTGGGCCGGCTGAAACCGGCATTTGCGACGGGCTGGTGGTTCGGATTCGGTTATTTCATTTTTGGACTATGGTGGATTGGCAACGCGCTGCTTGTCGAGGCAGACAGCTTTGCCTGGGCATTACCGCTGGCTATTATAGTATTGCCGGGATGCATGGCCGTATTTTATGGACTGGCCGGGGCATTATCCCGGATTTGGTGGCGTGAGGGCCCGTCCCGCATAGCGGTCCTTGCAGTAATGTTCGCAGTTTGCGAACTGATGCGTGAACATCTGTTCACCGGGTTTCCCTGGAACCCTGTCGGTTTTACCATCGCACCGGTCCCGGTTCTCATGCAGTCGGCCTCGGTGATTGGGATTTCCGGCCTCAATGGGCTCGCTGTCCTAATCTATGCGATGCCGGCGATACTTATCTCGAAACGCTTCGTCAAAACCGGTGTGTTTGCCGCAACCATTCTTGCATTTGCCCACACCGGGTTCGGTCTGGTCAGAACGGCAATTCCACCAGAAATTGCCGCCGACCAGCTTGTGGTTCGCATTGTTCAGCCGTCAATCAAGCAGACCGAAAAATGGGACGAGGAACAGCGCAGTGCCATATTTGATCTGCTCATCGAACTCACCGGTAAACCATATGGTCCGGAGGCAAAGCCCGCCGATCTGGTGGTCTGGCCGGAAACCGCTATCCCGTTCCTGCTGACCGAAAGACCCTCTGCGTTGAGCGCAATCGGCAATCTTCTTGGCGCTCGACAAATGCTGCTGACTGGAGCGGTGAGGGTCGAAGGCGACCGGTCATCGCCAACGTCGGCACGATTTTACAACTCAATCATAGCAATAAACGGCGACGGAGAAATCGTCGATGCCGCCGACAAGCTGCACCTTGTGCCGTTCGGCGAATACCTGCCGTTTTCCGAAGCGCTTTCGGAACTCGGGCTATCCCGCCTAGTGGAGGGTCCGGGAACGTTTTCGCCAGGCGCTTCCATGACCACGCTCGCATTACCCGGCGGCCTGAAGGCACTTCCATTTGTCTGTTATGAAATTATCTTTTCAAATACCCTGCCGTCGGCTGATGATGTGTCGGTGGTCATAAATGTCACCAATGATGCTTGGTACGGCAAGACACCCGGCCCCTATCAACATCTGCGCCATGCGCAACTGCGGGCAGTTGAACTCGGTTTGCCGGTGATTCGAGCGGCCAACAATGGCATATCTGCCGTGATAGACTCTCACGGAAACATCATCGATGCGCTGGATCTCGATGTGCGTGGAAATCTTGATGTCAATTTGGCCGTTGCACCGATCGGAACTCTGTATCAGGCAAGCCAGGGATTTTACGGTTACTTTCTGCTTGCGGGGATGCTTATTTTCGGGATTTTAACGGGGTTTTCTCGTCGGCTAAGGTCGAATTGACACACTACCAATGCGAGCACATAGTGGTCATGCCCGTAACGAAGCGTTGCAACCGGTGGTTTCCTTAATGATTTGGGGCGGAAATCCAGTGGCGGCAGCGTACGGGCCTTACAACCAACAAGCCGGAAAAACGGCGAGGAAAAAATGAGCCAAAACAAAAAGGGACCGAATCCGGTCGATATCCATGT
>JAHEGF010000092.1 GCA_024645155.1 Phyllobacteriaceae bacterium
GGATACCAGTCCGAAACAATGGGCTGTCATCAGCCGCCTGGCGCGCGAATTTTTCACCGGAGGCAGCGCTCGCAGCGACGAACAGCGCACGATCTTTGCGGTTGGCGACGAGAAACAGTCGATCTATTCCTTCCAGGGCGCCGATCCGGAAATATTTCATGCCACACGGCACGACTTTGCCACCCGTATCGAAAAAATGGGCGGGACTTTGCAGGAAGTCGGCTTGAACTACTCCTTCCGCTCTACTGCCGATGTCCTGTCGGCGGTCGACCTCGTGTTTACCGGGTCCGAGGCACGGCGCGGACTGACGCGTGATCCCGAAGACATTGTCCATAATGCGATCCGTGACAAAATACCCGGTTTCGTCCAGCTATGGGGTTCGATCGGCGAGGAATCCATCGATGCACCGGAAGACTGGCGCCAATCCATCGACCATGCTTCGGCTGCCGCGGTGCGCCTGGCCGAATTGATCGCCGATACGATAAAGGGCTGGCTGGCCGGCAGTACGGCTTCACCGCTGGCTGAAGACCCGCTTTCGCCGGGCGACATCATGATCCTGGTGCGCAAGCGCGACCGCTTTATCCACGCTCTGTCCCGAGCTCTGAAAAACCGTCACATCGCGGTAGCCGGAGCTGACCGCATCAAGCTGCGCGACCATATTGCTATCAAGGACCTGATGGCACTTGGCAGGTTTGTCTTGCAGCCAGACGATGATCTATCGCTGGCAGCTTTCCTGAAAAGCCCTGTTTTCGGGCTTGACGAAGATGCGTTGATGGCAATCGCCATTGACCGGCCAGCAAACCAATCCCTGTTTGAAGCCTTGAAGGCGCATGGCGGTCACCGAGAAATCGTTGGCCGGCTGGAAACATGGCGCGAACAGGCACGGCAGCTTCCGGTGTTTGATTTCTTCGCCCGCGTTCTCGGCCGCGACGGAGTGCGCAACCGGATGATCGCCCGCCTTGGAAACGAGGCAGGCGATCTGCTTGACGAGTTTCTCGGCGCTGCACTTGCATTCGAAAGAAACGGGCAATCGGCAATGGAAGCGTTTCTCGCGGCCATCGGCACCTATGCTCCGGAAGTCAAACGCCAGGCCAATTCTTCCCGCGACGAAGTCCGAATCATGACGGTCCATGCCGCCAAGGGCCTGGAAGCGCGGATTGTGTTTCTTGTCGACAGCGGTGGTGCTCCGGTTCATTCCAGCCATCTGCCAAACCTGTTGCCGCTCGTGTCAAGCGGCCGGCATTGGCAAGGCACCGGCTATGTCTGGAAGGCCTCGAAGAAAATCGGCAATACCGTCACCGACGGGGTAACCGAAACGCTGAAACGCAAGGCCGAAGACGAGTATCACCGCCTCCTCTACGTGGCGATGACCCGCGCCGCAGACGGGCTGATCGTCGCCGGCTATCACAGCAAGACAAGGAACGACGATGCCTGGCACACCATGGTCGAACGGGCGCTGATGCCCGACGCCCTTCATGAAACGGATCCCCGTACCGGCCTGCCGCTGCTGACATACCGCATGACACCGCATGCCGAACACGTCCCAGAGCCGGCCGAAGTGCCCGAAACCCCTGAACTTGCGGTACCGGACTTTGTTTCGGAGAAAGTTGCCCCGGCGCCGCCGATGCCGCGTCCGCTTGCGCCGTCTGGTGTATCGGCGGTGGTTGAAACCGGGATCGTGCACCAGGCGATTACTGTGTCACCGGTACTTCAAGATGATGTACAGCCCGGTTTTGCATTGGAACGCGGTATCGTCATCCACCGTTTGCTACAGAAACTGCCGGAACTGCCCGGGACCGAATGGCCCGGCGCGATCACACGCTATCTGGCAGTCGCCGGCAGAACGTGGAACAAAACTGAGCGCGATCACGTTTCGGCGTCGGTTCTTTCGGTCCTGCACGACAAGGATTTTGCCGGCGTCTTTGCACCGGGCTCGCGCGCCGAAGTGACGGTGATGGGCACGCTGCAGATCAATGGCCGGCCAAGAGCGGTTTCCGGCAAGATTGACCGGCTGGTTGCAACCGGCGGAACGGTGTGCATCGTCGATTACAAGACAAACCGGCCGCCACCGCTCGACGCTGATGCCGTTCCGGAAGGCTATGTCGCGCAGATGGCCCTATACCGCGCCCTGATCGCGCCGCTCTACCCGGATAAAAGCGTTCATGCCGCCCTGTTGTTTACCGAAACGCCGCAACTGATAGCGCTTCCCGAAATGGTGATGGATGAGGCCCTTGCCCGGCTGAAAGTGACGTGACAGGCTCTGCCTTGAAGAATCAGTTCCGCCTCACCACATGAGGCTGTAATTCAAGCCGATCTGGCCCGAAAGGAATGATCCATGTCTACAGTCAAAGTCGATAAAAACAATTTTCAGGCTGATGTTCTTCAGTCCAGTGAGCCGGTCGTGGTTGATTTCTGGGCCGAATGGTGTGGCCCGTGCAAGATGATTGCCCCGGCGCTTGACGAAATCGCGACCGAAATGGGTGGCAAGATCAAAATTGCCAAGCTGAACATAGACGAGAATCCGGAATTGGCCGCTCAGTATGGCGTTCGCTCAATTCCGACGTTGCTGATGTTCAAGGACGGTCAGGTGGCTGCAAACATGGTTGGTGCGGTGCCGAAGAGCAGATTGGCCAACTGGATCGAGACCGCCACGGCCTGATCGCAGCAAGCAGATTGAAAGTTGAAATGGCCCGGCCGTGAGCCGGGCTTTTTCATACCATTCCAGAAATCACCGTGGCGGCGTTCCGTTGGCCTTGAGAAACTCCCCAGCGAGATAAAGCGATCCGCAGATCACGATACGCGGCGCGGTTTCCTCTTCCAGCAGGCTTTCGGTGAGCAGCCGCAGTGCGTTTTCGATCGATGCGACCGGTTCTGCACCAAGGCCCGCATCTATCGCATGGGCGGCGAGCACATCGTTGGGCACCCCGGCATCGCTCGACCGCACCGGAACCGTGAACACGCGCCGTGCCATGCCTTCGAATGCGCGAAAGTAGCCTATCGCATCCTTTGTGTTGATCATTCCGCAAATCAGGAAAAGAGGTCGCGCAAATCGGTCCTCTTCACCAGCCAGCATTTCTGCGATTGCATCAGCAGCACTTGGATTGTGGCCACCATCCAGCCAGATTTCCGATTCCGGTGGTGCAAGGTTCGCCAGGTCTCCAGTGCTGATACGTTGCAGGCGCGCCGGCCACTGCACGTTGTGCATTGCAGCCGAACATTGCTTCAGGTCTGCCGGAAAGCCGGATGCCTTGACGGCAGCAATGGCCGCTGCGGCATTTGCGATCTGGTGGCGGCCTGCAAGAGCCGGTAAAGGAAGGTCGAACAGGCCGTCTGCATCCTGGTAAACCATGCGGCCATATTCCTCATAGGCCATGAAGTCCTGGCCATAGACGGAAATCGGACAACCCAGTCTTTCGGCAGTCTCGATCAGGACAACGCGGGCTTCATCATGCAATTGCGCACCGATGACTACCGGCGCGCCCTTCTTGATAATGCCGGCCTTCTCCCTCGCGATAAGTTCGGCGCGGTCGCCGAGATAGGCTTCGTGATCAAGTCCTACGGGCATGATTAGCGAAACGGCCGGATCAGAAATGACATTGGTCGCATCGAAGCGTCCGCCGAGCCCGACCTCGACAATCGCCGCGTCAGCGCGATGTTCGGAAAAGAGGACGAACATGACTGCGGTGAGGATCTCGAACACAGTGATAGTCTGGCCGTCATTGGCTTTGGCGACCCGGGCGACTGCCTTGGCCAGAACCGGATCAGATACGAACCTGCCACCGCCGGCTGCTCCCAGGCGGTAGCGCTCGTGCCAGTTGACAAGGTGCGGAGATGTGTGGACATGAACCGTGCGGCCCGATGCTTCCAGCACGGCCCGCGCAAACGCCGCGGCCGATCCCTTGCCGTTGGTTCCGGCGATATGGATGACTGGCGGCAGGTGATCCTGCGGATTGCCGAGCTGTTCGAGCAAACGCCGGACCCGATCCAGTGACAGGTCAAACCCCTTCGGGTGGAGCGTCATCAAACGCTCGATCTCGAATTCCGCGGTTCCGGTGGTCATGGAAATGCCCTCGGCAAATCAGGTAATTCCCGCGTCAGGGTGCGGCAGCCTGTTCGCCAGCAACGTCAGCCGTCTTGGCTTTCTTGTCGGCGAGCGGTAGGGCCAGCTGGTCGTGATCGACCGCAGCTTCCGGTTCAACCGGGACGTTGAGCAGTATTTTCAAAAGCCGGGCGATGGTCGGTTTCAGCTGGTGACGGTGTACTACCATGTCGATCATGCCGTGATCCATCAGGTACTCGGCGCGCTGAAACCCTTCCGGCAACTTTTCCCGGATGGTCTGTTCGATAACGCGGGGACCGGCAAATCCGATCAGCGCGCCCGGTTCTGCTATATGAACATCGCCGAGCATGGCGTAAGACGCAGTCACGCCGCCGGTGGTCGGATTAGTCAATACGACGATATAGGGAAGGCCCGCCTCGCGTAACCGGTCGACCGCAACGGTCGTGCGCGGCAGTTGCATAAGCGACAAGGTTCCTTCCTGCATGCGCGCCCCTCCGGATGCGGCAAACAGCACCAGCGGCCGTTTCTCGGCAATTGCCATTTCAAAACCGGTGATTATTGCCTCGCCTGCGGCCATTCCGAGCGACCCGCCCATGAACGAAAAATCCTGCACCGTGGCGACAATGCCAAGTCCCTCGATCGTACCCTTGGCAACCATCACGGCATCATCGCGGCCGGTTTTCGCCCTGGCATCCTTGAGACGTTCGGAATAACGCCGCTCATCGCGGAATTTCAGCGGGTCGGTGGCCGTTTTCGGGTTCTCGAGAAGTTGGTATTTCCCGTCATCAAAAAACGCGGCAAGCCTGGCGGATGCCGAAATGCGCATGTGATGACCTGAAGATGGTATGACCCACAGATTGTCTTCCAGGTCCTTGTGAAAGACCATCTCGCCTGTTTCCGGGCACTTGATCCACAGGTTTTCGGGCATATCGCGACGGCCCAGCATCGAGTTGAGCTTTGGGCGGACATAGCTTGTGATCCAGTTCATGGCGTAATTCCCGTTGTTCCGGATTATTGTGGGGCTTCTGTCAGGCGGAAGCAAGGCGCGCCGAACGCGTTCCCTCGGCAAGTCCGCGAACCAGCGTCGCAACCGCTTCGGCAGGATCGGCGGTCATCTTGCCGTCCGGGCCGATGACATTGGCCACCGCATTGACGATCGCGGTTCCGACTACCACACCGTCGGCCGATGCACCGATGGCTTGTGCCTGATGAGCGGTCTTGACACCGAACCCGACACACACCGGCAGTCCGGTATGGCCCTTGATGCGTTTGACGGCATCCGCAACCCTGGAAGTGTCGGGTAGCGCCGACCCGGTAATCCCGGTCATTGATACGTAATAGACGAAGCCAGATGTATTCGACAGAACCTTGGGAAGGCGCTTGTCGTCGGTGGTCGGCGTGGCAAGGCGAATGAAATTCAATCCCGCCTTTAGCGCCGGTATGCACAGTTCCTCATCCATTTCCGGCGGCAGGTCAACGACAATCAGGCCGTCGATTCCAGCGGACTTGGCATCACCGAGAAACCGCTCGACGCCGTAAATGTAGATCGGGTTGTAATACCCCATCATCACGATTGGTGTCTCATTGTTGCCGGTACGGAATTCCCGCGCCATCTTCAGTGTCTTGGCCAGTGTCTGGCCGCCTTTGAGCGCCCGTTGACCGGCCGCCTGGATTGCCGGACCATCTGCCATGGGATCGGAAAAAGGCATGCCGAGTTCAATGATGTCGGAACCGGCGCCCGGCAGTGCCTTCATGATCGAAAGCGATGTGTCGTAGTCCGGATCACCACCCATGAAATAGGTGACCAGTGCCGGTCGTTTCTCACCCGCCAGTTTTTCAAACAGCGTGTCGATACGTGTTGTCATGGTGATTACAGTTCATATCCAAGAAGCTTGCCGACGGTAAAGACGTCCTTGTCGCCGCGGCCGCACAAATTCATGATGATGATATTGTCTTTGCCCATTTTGGGCGCGCGCTTGATGACCTCTGCCAGCGCGTGTGACGGTTCAAGAGCCGGAATGATGCCCTCGATCCGCGTCAGCAGCTGAAACGCCTCGAGCGCCTCGTGGTCCATGATCGGAACATATTCGACACGGCCGCTCTCCTTGAGCCATGAATGCTCGGGGCCGATGCCCGGATAGTCGAGCCCGGCCGAGATCGAATGCCCATCCTTGATCTGGCCGTCGCCGTCCTGCAGCAGATAGGTCCGGTTGCCGTGCAATACGCCGGGACGGCCCGCCGTCAGCGATGCACAATGTTCCTCGCCGTCGAGCCCCTTGCCACCGGCTTCAACGCCGACAATTTCAATCCCCTCGTCGTCCAGGAACGGATGAAACAGGCCGATGGCGTTCGAACCGCCACCGACAGCCGCAACCAGCATGTCCGGTGTGCGCCCTTCGGCGGCGATGATCTGTTCGCGCGCCTCACGGCCGATCACCGACTGGAATTCGCGTACCATCTCCGGATAGGGGTGTGGCCCGGCCGCTGTACCGATCAGGTAATAGGTGTCTTCGACGTTGGTGACCCAGTCCCTCAGCGCCTCGTTCATCGCGTCTTTCAGCGTACCGTGACCGGCGGTTACCGGCCTGACCTCGGCACCGAGCAGTTTCATGCGAAACACGTTTGGCGCCTGACGTTCAATGTCGGTTGCGCCCATGTAGACCACGCAGGGATATCCGAAACGTGCGGCGACAGTTGCCGTTGCCACGCCATGCTGCCCGGCCCCTGTTTCGGCGATAATCCGGGTCTTGCCCATCCGTTTGGCGAGCAGGATCTGGCCGAGACAGTTGTTGATCTTGTGCGAGCCGGTGTGGTTGAGTTCGTCGCGCTTGAAATAGATCCTGGCCCCGCCCAGGTGCTCGGTCAGGCGTTCGGCGAAATAAAGCGGCGACGGGCGCCCGGTATAGTGGGTATTGAGATTTTCGAGTTCCGCCGCAAAGACGGGATCGGTTTTCGCCTTCTCCCATTCCTCCTCGAGGTCGAGGATCAGTGGCATCAGTGTTTCCGCAACAAAACGCCCGCCAAATATGCCGAACATGCCTTCCGGATCAGGCCCGGCGCGAAATGAGTTTGGGGTGACAGGTTGGTTCATGGCAGCCACTATCCTTGAGTAATCCGCGACCCGGTCAGGCCACATTGTCGTTGGCTGGGTGCCGGATCGAACGAAAGAATGCATCGATCAGCGCCGGATCCTTGTCACCCGGAGCGCTTTCAACGCCCGATGAAATATCGATACCGGACGGTTGCAACAGCATCAGCGCTGAACGGATGTTGTCCGCGTTCAGACCACCGGAAAGCATGTAATCGATATCCGGGTCAAGACCAGAAAGAAGCCGCCAGTCAAAAGGCACGCCGTTACCTCCGGGAAGTTCGGCACCGGGTGGTGGTTTGGCATCGAACAGGAAGCGGTCGGCGATCCCGCGATATTGCGCGATCCTGTCCAGATCCGCGGCTTCGCGAATGGCAAGGGCCTTCATCACCGGTAACCCGTAACGTGTCTTGACAGCCGCCAGGCGTTCTGGCGTTTCCTTGCCGTGAAGCTGCAGGATTCCGGGCTTCATTACCTCAACAATCCGGTCGAGAGTTCCGTTATCGGCATCGACCGTAACGGCAACGGGGACAATTCCGGCTTCGCGCACCGATTTGGCCAGTTTTCCGGCGGTCTCGGGTTCGACATTGCGTGGCGATTTTTCAAAGAAGATGAAGCCTGCGTGGCTTGCGCCACCGGCGATCACCGCTTCCACGGCGTCCCTCGTCTTCAAACCGCAAATCTTGATATCCATGGCGATCGGGATAGCGCGGCGAACGGGTCGGAGTCGAGGGCAATCAACAAATCAGAAGCCGATCGCCTGCAACGCGCTCCCGTTTTTCTTCAGCCAGGCTTTTGCTTCCTCGCTGCGCGGACACAGTTCGCGGCACAGTTTCCAGAACTTTGGCCCATGGTTCATTTCACACAGATGCGCCACTTCATGGGCGACCAGATAGTCGACCACCGGTTTCGGTGCCATGATGATGCGCCAGGAAAACGACAATCTGCCGTCCGATGTACACGAACCCCAGCGGCTGGTTGTATCACGGAAACGCACCGACACCGCCTTTTTGCGAATAGCGGCGGTGTGTTTTGTCACCAGCGGTTCGATTTCAGCCCTCGCACGGCGTTTAAGATAGTCGGCCAAGCGCCGTTTCAAAAACCGCGCATCGCCATGAACAATCATCTCCGGCCCGCTCTCGCCATCACGCAGGCTTACGGTGCCGCGCGTTCTGGCGACGTGGACAACGAGGTGCGGCACACCCAGAACCGGAATCTTGATACCGGGGCGCACATCAGGCCGGTCGGGCAGTTTTTCCAGTTTTTTTTCCAGCCAGCCCCGATGACGTTCAACAAAACCGTCAATCTCGTGCTCGGGCACGCCGGGCGGCACGGTAACCCGCAAGCCGCGCCCGTTGGCTTCGATGCGCAGCGTCAGCCTCCGGGCCCGTACATTTTCGACAATCCGCAGCGGCATTTCGCGGCCGGCAACACTGTGCACACGTTCGCGCGGCCGCAACGGCGGCGCGGTATGGGGCGTGCGCAGGAAACCGAAAACCATCAGGTGAGTTTAGATGATTCGATCACGCCGCAAACGCATTTCTGCAGAATGCGAATGAACAATTGAACATATTTCTGAACCTTTTTTCACTTTCGCCCGACAAACACCAATCAGCAGGACGGTCCTGTTGATTGTTTTCAGATGAAAGGGACTTGATGATGATTACGAAATCCACAGCCTTGTTACTGGCCACTTCCTTTGTGGCGGTTGCCTGTCCTATCAGCACGGCAGATGCGCGCGATGGCGGAGGCCGCGAGCGTTCACGCCCTGTCGAGCGGGTCAGAAAGCCAGCCCCGGCCCCGGTAGCAGTCGTCGACGATAGCCAGCCGGATGAGCATCTTCGTCTCCAATTGCGCCAACTTCGGAAAGACGATGAAAAGCTGCGCCTGAAAGGGGATGAAATTTGGCTTCGCAACAACGATACCAACAATTTTCCCGGCCGTTGAACAACTGATATGACACCGGGCAGATATTCCTGGACCTTTGCCCCGCATCCAAAAAATGCGGGGTTTTTTTTGCATGACAAAACTTTTTTTTGAACCTTTTTCGATGTGGCACGACCCATAAACAGTAGCGGGATTGGCTCGCTGATAAAAAAAGGGAAAGAACATGTCCAGGAAAATCACAGCAGTCGCACTTATCGCCGCTCTCGCCGTTACCGCCGGAATGGTCAGCACGTCCTACGCACGCGATGGTGGTGGTGACCGCACGGTCGAAATGTTGCAGAAAACCAACAAGGATTTGAAAACCCTGACCAAGCCGCGTCAGTTGCACAGCAAGGTCGTCGTTACCGGCGGCACGGTTATCGGAACGGCCATTGGCGAGCCGCTATGCACGTTCGTTTCATGCATTGGCCGCCTGTTTGGTTCTGACTCCGGCTATCGGTTTGGCGACATGACCAGACAGTCTGCCGATGCGCTGGAAGTCGTGTGGACCGGCAAGCGCAGCAAACCCGAATACCGCCCGCGCGGCTATGGCCTGCGCCAGCACAGCACTGGTATCGGTACCCATATGGGATACCAGGCGATTGATCGCTGACACCCGCTAACCATCCCCAATACCCCCACGCACTGCCGTGCGGGGTATCTTCACGTCGACAGCCAGATTTTTCGGATTGCCATTTTTTCGAAGCCACGAACGGGATAGGTGGTACCATCCGGGTACATGCCAATGTTGTAAACTACTCGGAGATTGCAAATCGGATGGTGCCTGACAAAAAGCGGAAGATTTTTGAAAACAGGGGGAATTTATCGCGATGCGCCGGGCTTTTGGCATGCCTGGCAGCATGTTTGAGCGTACCATCGGCGGCGCAGCAGGCAAGCGAGGTGGATCTGGCCCTGGTACTGGCGGTCGATTGCTCGCACAGCGTCAACGCCTCGGAATTCGATCTGCAAATGCAGGGACTGGCGCAGGCTTTCCGCAGTGCCGACGTCATTGCCGCAATCGGCTCGGCAAAAATTGCCGTAACGGTCATCGAATGGTCCGGCAGGTCGGATCAGAAAATTGCCGTCCCTTGGATAATTGTCAGCAATCCGGCCTCTGCCCATGTGGCGGCCGGTGCCATTGCGGCAGCGCCCCGCCTGTCGGTCGGCAAAACCTCAATCTCGGCCGCCATTGACTTCAGCATAGGCGAACTTGAACGGGCGCCGTTTTCTGCCCGCCGCCAGGTGATCGATATTTCAGCCGACGGTATCAACAATGATGGCGGATTGACGAAAACGGCCCGTGACAGGGCGCTTCAGTCTGAAATCACCATAAATGGCCTGACCATCCTCAACGACGTCGGTAATCTTGATAGCTATTTTCGCGATTTTATTATCGGCGGACCGGGCAGTTTTGTAGTAGAGGCCAATGACTATGCTGACTACGGTGACGCGATAAAGCGCAAGTTGCTGCGTGAAATCAACAGTTTGCGGATGGCTTAGACGCTTCCGGCATTTCCCTAAAGCCAAATGCCGGACCCGTTAAGGCCCGGCAAATGACATCCCATACCGCTAGGGTTACGCGGGATGAAAACTTATGATTTTTTTTGCTTCCTTCCGGATTTCGACACGTCCGGTACCGTTTTGCCGGAGGACTTGCCGCCAGAACCGCCGCCATAATTGAAGGGACCGAAGTCGTGGTCCTTCATGAAGCGGTCGAATTCTTCCTTGTCCTTAGCGCGGCGCAATTCGCGCAGGTAATTGTCGAATTCGTCGCGCATCTCATCAAGCTTGCGGCGCTCTTCGCGCAGGCGCTCGATTTCCTCACGGCGCCAGTCATCAAAGGCGACATTGCCGGTCCGGGCGGCATGTGACGACCTGCGGCAATTGGCAAACATGCCATCGGTTGCCTGGTTGACGTCGCGTTTGAAGCTGTCAAGGCGGTCACCCCAAAGGATGTAGGCAAGCATGGCAAGACCGAGCGGCCAGAACACCATGAAACCAACCACCATGAGCGCGATGGTCGCGGGCGTCCATGCAGGGCGGATCAGAGCAGAATTGGTCATAGTCGGTTTTATCCTTTCACATCAGCAGCCACCGTGACTGCTCTGTAAAAGACATGGGAACTTGCGGTCACCGGTTCAATATTTGTTGATCCGAATCCCTGTAAGCAACTGAATATTAGTGATTTATTTCAACCAAATTTTTCGGCCTGGTCACCTTGGACCCATCTGTCGCCGCTGCAGTTATGGCCGGTTTTCGATCAACCTCATCAACTCGGCAGCCGCCCTTCTGATCAGTTCGAGGTCCTGCGGACGCGACAGGCGATGGTCGCCATCAGCAACCAGAGACAAAGTCACGTCATCTGCAGGAAGATGCTCTACGAGTTTCAGGGCATGCTGGAACGGAACATCCGGGTCCGCCTTACCTTGTATGATATGGACCGGGCAGTGGGTGTCGATCAGTCCTTTCAGGACACGGTTTTTCCTGCCGTCTTCAAAAAGCGCGCGCGTAAATACGTTCGGTTCCGCGGAGTATTCTGAAACCTCCTCGAAATATCCCCTGTCTTTCAGATCGCGCTTCTGTGCTTCGCTCAGCTGCGGCTCCATCAGCTCGACGGTGAAATCGGGGGCCGGAGCGAGAAGCAGCAAACCCCCGATCCTGTCCACCTCGCCGGAGCGATAAAGCTCCTGCGCCATGCGCAGCGCAATCCATGCGCCCATGGACGAACCCACAAGGATTTGCGGGCCGCTGGTTTTCTCTCGGAAGACATGAAGGCTCTC
>JAHEGF010000093.1 GCA_024645155.1 Phyllobacteriaceae bacterium
CAAGCAATCACTGGTTCGTGCGGCGCTGACACAATTCTACGAGATTCGCGAAGTGCCGGGACTCAAAAAGAAACCGTCGACCTCTGAAGCGCTCGACTGGATCCGGTTGCTGGTATCCGACGATATCTCGCCCGAGGATTTGCGCGGTGATCCAAAAAATGCGCTGCCGAAACTGCACGGCGCGCTGCTGAAAAACGAGCAGGACGTTCATCTTTTTGAACGAATGGCGTTTCTGGCGCGCCAGCGCGGAAGTTGACCTAGCGTTCCGACAACGCCAGTTTAATGCCGAGCATTGCAAATGCGCCGGCAAACGAACGCCGCAGCCACGTGATCACCAACGGCCTTGAAATCACGTAGTCGCGAGCCGCTGACGCGCATGCGCCATAGCCGATAAACACGACAAACGTCATGATCATGAACACGGCGGCCAGGACCAGCATCCGGGCCGTGGGACCCGTTGTGCCGGCCGGTATGAATTGCGGAAGAAATGCCAGAAAGAACAAGGACAGTTTCGGATTGAGAATATTCAGCAGGATACCGCGGACGATTATCTTTCCAACCGGGCTCGCGCGGCTTTCGTCCGGGACTTCAAGAACACCTTTGTCCTGCAATGCGCTCCAAGCCATGTAAAACAGGTAGATGACGCCGAGATACTTGACCAGGTGAAATGCGGTGGCACTGGCGTGCAGAAGTGCCGCGAGGCCGACAATACTGGCGGTGATATGCGGAACGATACCCAGCGTGCAGCCAAAGGCAGCCGCGACACTTGATCTGAACCCCTGCGCAAGGCCAACGGCGAGCGTGTAGATCACCCCGGTACCGGGAAGCAGGATCACCACAAGCGATGTTAAAAAGAACTCAAGTGGCATACAGTTTCCTCAGTGAGGGCAGGAGAGTTGTGTTAATCCAGCTTAGGGCTAGACATGTGAATTACAATAGCGGGCGAAACAGCGCCAAACCGCAATCGTGATCCGGCAGCCGGTTGCGCCCGCAAACCGGAGCCTGTCATTCCAGAAAAAAACGGAGACCCGCCAATGGGGACGGATGTAGGGATCGGATGCAAATGCGGTGCAGTCACGGCAGTTGCGCGCCACGTTGCTCCGGCCAGTTCGAATTTCGTCATTTGCGGCTGCAAGTTTTGCCGCGGGTATGCCCACTATCTTGGACATGCGGATGATGTTCTCGATGCACATGGCGGCACCGAAATCTTTCAGATATCGCCGCGATGCCTGGAGATCATCGGGGGCCGGGAGAACATCGCCTGCCTGCGGATGACGGAAAAAGGCGCGTTGCGCTGGTATGCAAGCTGCTGCAACACGCCGCTTGCCAATACTGCACCGAGCGCAGCTTTACCTTTGATGGGGTTGACCGGCATGTGCATCGATCCGGATCTGCGACCGGTCTTCGGGCGGCTTCGGGCGCGCATCAACAGCGATCCTGGCGCACCGGACACGGGGCGGATGCGCAGTGCGTTCATGCTGTTCCGTTATGCATGCATGATGGTTATGTGGCGGCTGCGTGGCGATTACAAACACTCGCCACTTTTTGACGTCGATTCCGGGGCACCGGTACTGGCGCCGCGGGTTCTCACATCGCCAGAACGCAAGGACGCGTTAAGCCGGGCACTGTAATTGCTGTTCCAGGGAGTTGAAACAATGCAGGAAATAACGTCAGGCTGGCAATTCTGGGCTGTCATGGCCGCGATATTTGCAGCTGTGACTGCAATACTGGCAAAGGTTGGTGTTAACGACCTTAATTCCAACTTTGCAACACTCGTTCGAACCGGAGTCGTGGTTATCGCGCTTGGTGCTCTCGTGTGGATGACCGGTGAATTCCAAAGCCTGTCCGGCGTGCCAAAAAAAGCCATCATGTTCCTGGTGCTGTCGGGACTGGCGACCGGCGCATCGTGGATTTGCTATTTCAAGGCCCTAAAACTTGGTCAGGCTTCGCAGGTAGCTCCGGTTGACAAGTTAAGTGTGGTGTTCGTCGCCGTACTGGGGGCGCTATTCCTTGGTGAGCAGCTTTCGCTTTCGGGCTGGGGCGGAGTGGCCCTTATCGCTGTGGGCGCGGTTCTGGTGGCCGTGGGCTGACCATCCGGTCGGGAATGGCATCGATCAGTAGCCGCGTTCCCGGTTGACACTTTCTGGCATCTCGCCGGTTTTCAGGAAGTGCCTGATATTGGCGCAGGCGATTGCTGAGGCCGTCCCCACATTGGTTGGTGCCGAGATATGCGGCAGGACGGTGATTGCGGGATGGGTCCAAAGCGGACTTTGCGGGGGCAATGGTTCGTCGTCGAATACATCAAGAACAGCATGCGACAGCTGTCCGGAATCAAGCAGGGCGGTCAAAGCGCCAGTCTGCACGACCGGCCCGCGTGAAAAGTTGATCACCGCTGCATTCTTCGGAAGCAGGGACAATGTATCGGCGCTTAGTATTCCGCGAGTTTCAGCCGTGAGCGGCAGCAAGCAGACCAGGATATCGGTACGGGCCAGCATCGCCCGCAATCCCTGGCTTCCGGTGCTTGTTTCAACATTTTCGATCCGAGTATTCGAGCGGCTCCAGCCCGCAACCGAAAAGCCGTGACCGGCGAGAAGTTCGGCTGAGCGGCGGCCGAGCACACCAAGCCCAAGCAACCCGATGCGGCGCTCGACCGGCAGGGGTAATGCATGCTGCTGCCAGATGCGCGCCAGCTGCTGCGCACGATAGCGCGGCATGTCGCGATGCAGATAGAGTGTCCAGGCCAACACCGCCTCGGCCATCGTGTCTGCCATTTGCGGGTCGGCAAGCCGGACAATCCGGACAGCGTCACCGGGCATTTCTGCAACTAGCCTTTCGACACCCGCCCACAGGCTTTGCACCCACTTGAGATTGGGTAACATGGCCAGTTCGGCCGGATCAGGGTTGGCGACAATGGCGACCTCTGCAGTACTGCGGTCATCGTCTTTCAAATCAACAAACCGGGCGATCCTGCAACCGGGTAGCTGTGGCGCCATGGCGCCAATCCATTCGCGGGCTTCCGCTTCTGGCATTTTGCCGACAAACGGGATCACGGACGTCACGACGCATAGACCCCGCGCAGATCGGCAAATCCCTTCACTTCGATCGGATTGCCGGAAGGATCGCGAAAAAACATTGTCGACTGCTCTCCCGGCTGACCGGCAAATCGTGTGCCGGGCGGGATGATGAAGTCCATGCCGGCGGAAGTCAGTCTTGCGGCAAGATTATTCCAGGTTTCGAGATCAAGAACGATACCGAAATGCGGCATCGGCACCATGTGTTCCCCCACCTTGCCGGTAGCAGCGGTCGGAAAAGGCCTGCCGATGTGAAACGAAAGCTGATGGCCAAAGAAATCGAAGTCCACCCAGCTTTCGGTACGGCGACCTTCCTTGCAGCCAAGAATCCCGCCGTAGAATCGCCGTGTCTCTTCGATGTCGTTGACATTTATTGCAAGATGAAATCGTGGCGTCATGATGAGTTCCCGAAACGAGGTTGCCGTGCTTCATCTACCACCGGTGCGACTACTTCGAAAGTGCGCGAACCATATCCATGACATCAGGTTCCGCCGGGCGGTTTTCAAACTCTTCAGCAACTCCAAACGCACCACCATATCCCCACATCGACCAGGAAAACCCATGCTTTTCGGCCAGTTCGATCATGGCGCGATAATAGGCCGCACGGTATTTGGCTGGGGTGACATGACTGTTGCCGTATTCCTGACGGATCATGCCGAATTCGCCAAGAAGGATGTCGCCGGGGTTGATGCCATGGATTTCTGCCCATTTGGCAACCATTGAGAATGGTTCCGCCATGACCGTGGTCAGCTTTTGTTCGGTATTAACCTCGGCCACCAGTTCATCGAGATAGGCAAGCATCCCCGAACGACGGAGAAACGGCGCGTTGGCGCCGATGTTTTTGCGGACGATATCTAGGCGGCGTTCAAGTTCTTCACTGGAAACCGAGTGCAGGGGAAACGGCAGGCCGGTTACATGGGAAATGAAATCCCCGGTCCAGCTTGCACCCTGATGGGTCATCAGGAACGGCGCATAGGAGTGAAATGTCCAGACAATATTGTCGTCCAGAAGGGTCGCCGGGTCGGTAGCGGCCAGGCTTTCGGCATCGCTCCAGCATCCGCCCGGTATTACCAGAGTCAGCTGGGTTGCGGACGCACGCGCAGCGGCATACAGGCGGTGCCGCATTTCGTTCCACTTGTCGTGCATGCCACCGCACCCCGCGGTTGGCTCGTTCATGACCTCGAGTGCGACTTGGGCCGGGTCTTCACCGGACAATACGCCGGCCATTTGCCTCACGAACTCCAGGTAGCGGGAGAAAGTTTCAGGTTCGCCCTGGATTTCGCCAGTTCCCTTGCGGTCACCGGAACCCTGCGGATAGGTGTGCAGATCGACGATTGCCTTGAGGCCGGCCGCATTGACCATTCGGACTGTTTCGAGCACCGAGTAATAAAGTTCCTGGCGGAACGGTTCGGTAAGGGATGACAGGAACGGTGCCGGATCAACGGGAACGCGGACGAAATCAAGGTTGGCGTCGCGGAGTGCCGCAAGCTTGTCCGGACCGACATGCTTGCGCCATTCGGGAAACGGCAGCAACACTTCGCGGTCGCCCCAACTCCGGGCGTCCGGCCACGTCACCCATATATCCATCGACAAGCCGCGCTTGACGGAAAAAGTCGCAGCACTGGCAGTAGCGCCTGCGGTTGCCGCCACAATGATTGCCAACAGGGCCTTGATCAGGTGGTGCAATGATGCCATCCGGTTGTTGCGTTACAAGAACCATAATTTCCAGTTCGACATGTAAAAGGGAAGCGGTATGACTCAGCATGGTGAATCTGCAGACAGCCATCACGCACCGCTTTCCGGAGCCTTGATCGGAAACGGCCACAAATTGACCGCGCGTGTCTATTTTGCCGACACCGACTTTACCGGCGTTGTCTATCATGCGCGTTATCTTGAGTTTTTCGAGCGCGGTCGGTCCGATTATCTCCGACTGGCAGGCGTTCACCATACCGAACTGGCTGACGGGATACACGGCGAAGTACTGGCGTGGGTTGTCAAACGCATGGAAATCGATTTCCAACGCTCGGCGAAAATAGATGACATATTGACGATCAATACGCGCACAGAAAAAGTCTCGGGCGCCCGCATTTATATGGCGCAGGAAATCATGCGCGACGGCGACGTGCTGGTGACCGCCCGTGTCGAGGCTGCACTGGTCAACGGCGAGGGCAAGCCGCGCAGGTTTCCGCGCGAATGGAAGGCTGCGTTTCTGGGCGACAACGGCGAGGAGGGGCACCGAATATCGCCAGCGCCATCCTAACCGATCATTAACCATAACAGTTCATGAATGGATTTGGTAAAATTGGATGGGTCTAGCGCCTTCCTTTTACCAAAATTGGCTCGGACAAGGACACGTCCGGCGCGCAAGGGACGCGGAAACGGACGTATTGTTGCGGCACGGGCTTGCTACCCGACCTGAGGATATTCATGGAACAGATTTCGCTCGCAGCGCCAGGTGCTGAATTATCAGTATGGGCGCTCTTTTGGCAGGCAGGACCGGTGGTCAAGGCAGTCATGATCGGATTGCTGCTGGCGTCAGTTTGGACCTGGGCCATCATCGTTGACAAACTTGTTGCCTTTCAGGGCATGAAACGGACGCTGAACCGGTTCGAGGACAAGTTCTGGTCCGGACAGTCACTAGAAGAGCTTTACCGGGCACTTTCGGAGCACACCACCACCGGCATGGGCTCGATATTCGTTGCAGCAATGCGAGAATGGAAGAAGTCGTTTGAGAAGGGTGCGCGGTCGCCGATGGCGTTGCAGACACGCATCGACAAGGCGATGGACCTGGCACTGACACGAGAGGTTGAACGGCTGGAGGGGCGGTTGACATTCTTGGCAACCGTCGGATCTGCTGCGCCTTTCGTTGGCCTTTTCGGCACCGTCATTGGCATCATGACATCGTTTCAGGCTATTGCCGGTTCCAAATCAACCAATTTGGCCGTTGTGGCACCTGGTATAGCCGAGGCGTTGCTGGCGACCGCCATCGGTCTGCTTGCAGCCATTCCGGCAGTTATCGCCTACAACAAACTGTCTTCCGATGCCGGCAAACTTGCTGCGCGCATGGAAGGGTTTGCCGATGAATTCTCGGCCATACTCTCGCGGCAAATTGATGAGAAACTTCCGGCCTGAAATCAAGGAACAGCGCAAATGGGCATGACGACAGGAGCTGCGATCCACACACGCCGGGGAAACCGGAGGCGCCGGCGCAGCCGCAACCTGATGTCGGAAATCAACGTGACGCCGATGGTGGACGTCATGCTGGTCCTGCTGATCATTTTCATGGTGGCCGCACCGCTTTTGACGGTGGGGGTACCGATCGACCTGCCTGAAACCGATGCAAAGGCGCTGAACGCCCAGACACAGCCGATAACCGTTTCGGTCAACGACCAGGGCATGATCTTCCTGCAGGAGACAGAAATACCGCTGGACGAGATTGTCGCCAAACTGGAGGCCATTGCTACTACCGGCTACGATGAACGCATCTACGTGCGCGGCGACCGCAACGCCGACTACGGTACAGTTATGAAGGTGATGGCGCGGATTTCGCTGGCCGGTTTCCGAAATCTGGGGCTGGTAACCCTGCAGGAGCAGGACAACTGACCGCGCATGAAAACCGGTCTGACAACATCATTGATTTTGCACACCGTCGTGATTGGTTTCGGTCTGATATCGCTGTCATCACCGCGAAAGATGGAAGTCGCCGATGTTGAATCGCTGCCGGTTGATATCATTCCGATTGAGCAGCTGACACGAATACAGCAGGGTGACCGCAAAGCACCGGCTATCGAAAAGCCGGCGCCGAAACCGGTAGACAGGCCCGATACCGTCGAAAATTCGGTTAATCCCGGTGACAACAAGGTCGACACGAAATCACCGCCAACTCCCGAAACAAAGCCGAGGGAAGTCAAGACAGCTTCGGCTCCGCCCCGCGAACCGACGCCGGTAGCGGAGAAAAAGCCTGAAACCGAGGCCAAACCGAAAGCGCAGGACAAACCAAAACCTGTTCCGGCAACCGAGGTGAAACCGGATCCGGCGCCAAAGCAGAATGTTCTGCCAGATCCGGTTCAGGATGCTGCCACAGCGGAAAATCCTGACGCCGAAACGGTCAAACTGCCGGAAAGCGCTCCGAAACCGGAAAGCCGGCCGAAGCCGCCGCAGGCTCAAACGGCAAAGGCTCCAGAGCGCAAGGATAGTGAAATACCGGCGCCGAAAAAGAGCTCGGCTGAGTCTTCCCAGGAAAAAGAGTTCGACAAGGATGAGATCGCGGCATTGCTCAATCGTGAAAAACCTGCGGGCGGCGGTGCGAAAAAGTCCGTCAGCGATGCCGCCCTGGGCGGTGAACGCGGAACCGATGGCCCGAAACTCTCGCAAAGCGAAATGGATGCATTGAGAGGACAGATCCAGCGTTGCTGGAACATAACCTTTGCCGGAGCGGATGGCGCAGACACTTTGAAGGTTTCCATCAAGATGCGGCTCGACCGCTCAGGTGATATTGAAGGTGATCCGGAAGTCGTTGCCGGTGGTGGCCAGGGAGCATTGCGGCGGATAGCCTCGGAAGCTGCAAGGCGTGCGGTCTTGCGTTGCGCACCCTATAACCTTCCTGCCGACAAGTATGAATCATGGTCCGAAGTGCTGGTGCATTTTGATCCGAGTGACATGTTTTGAGAAATAAATCCGACAGGAGCCTGTCCCGATGAAGAAATTCCTGCGTTCCATTTTTGCGCTGCTGGTGCTTGCAGGCGGTATGGGACTTTTTGTCACCATGCCGGCCCGCGCGTTGGTCGAAATCGATATCAACAAGGGAAATATTGAACCGTTGCCGATCGCGATTACTGATTTCCTTTCCGGGTCGGAAATCGGGGCGCGAATATCAGGTGTTGTCGAGGCCGATTTGAGACGGTCGGGACTGTTTGCTCCGATCGATCACGCCGCCTTCATCGAAAAAATCTCCAATCCGGATATTGCGCCGCGTTTCGAGGACTGGAAGGTGATCAACGCGCAGGCCCTGGTGACCGGACGTGTATCGCGCGAGGCTGATGGGCGCCTGAAGGCCGAGTTCCGGCTGTGGGATACATTTGCCGGCCAGCAACTGTCTGGCGAGCAGTTTTTTACCAACGAAGACAACTGGCGGCGTGTTGCCCATATTATCGCCGATGCCATCTATCAGCGGCTGACCGGCGAGAAGGGGTATTTCGATACCCGGATCGTGTTCATCGATGAATCGGGCCCACGCGACAAGCGTATAAAACGGCTTGCGATCATGGACCAGGACGGCGCTAATGTGCGTTTCTTGTCCGGCGGCGAAGATCTGGTGCTGACGCCGCGCTTTTCACCGAGCCGTCAGGAAATCACCTACATGTCATTTGCCGGGAACAGGCCTCGTGTCTACCTGCTGCAACTGGAAACCGGGCAGCGCGAATCGGTTGGCAATTTTCCGGGCATGACCTTTGCACCGAGATTTTCGCCCGATGGGCAAAAAGTGATCATGAGCCTTGGCCGTGACGACGGCAATTCAAACATTTACACAATGGATTTGCGGAGCCGCAACACCACGCGCCTGACCGCGACCGGCGCTATTGACACGTCACCGTCCTATTCACCAGACGGAGGACGAATCGTCTTTACCTCGGACCGGGGAGGGCGTGCGCAGATCTATGTGATGGGCGCTGACGGATCCGGTCAGACACGCATTTCGTTCGGTGATGGTTCCTATTCGACGCCGGTGTGGTCTCCGCGTGGCGATCTCATAGCCTTTACCAAGCAATCCGGCGGTCAGTTTTCCATCGGGGTTATGAAACCGGACGGATCGGGCGAGCGGGTCCTGACGACCGGTTTCCACAATGAGGGCCCGACCTGGGCGCCCAACGGCCGGGTTGTCATGTTCTTCCGGCAGGCAGCAGGAGCGGGTGGACCGGCGCTGTATTCGGTTGACCTGACAGGCCGCAATGAACAGCTTATCGTGACCCCGAATTTCGCATCCGACCCCGCATGGTCGCCGCTATTGGAATGATGCAACCTGCGGCATGCCGTTTTTCCGCCCGATTTTTGCATCAGGGCTTGGCTTGATGTCATGCAGGCAAAACTGGTGCGGTTCCTGCAACAAATTGTTAACCGTGTTTATTGATCAGCGGTTAATCCAAGTGTGGTTACTGAAGGGTTGAGAAACCCAATCAAATCTTAAAGGAGTGGCGCTATGCGCTTGCTTAGGGGAATGACCCGCAGTCCGATGGCGGTCGCGATGGTAGCCATGCTGGCACTGGCCGGCTGCGCAACCAAGAAGCCGGTCCCCAATACGCCTGCTGAACTCGGTTTGAACAATGCGGCACCGGGATCCAGCCAGGACTTCACCGTCAATGTGGGTGACCGGATCTTTTTTGATACCGATTCCTCGGTGATCCGGGCTGATGCGCAAGCCACATTGGCCAAGCAGGCACAGTGGCTAGGCCAGTACAGCAACTACACAATCACGATTGAAGGTCACGCCGACGAACGTGGAACACGCGAGTACAACATAGCCCTGGGCGCACGCCGCGCCGCGGCAACACGCGATTTCCTTGCCAGCCGGGGTGTACCAGCCAACCGTATCAATACGATCTCCTATGGCAAGGAACGGCCGGTAGCTGCCTGCGATGATATTTCGTGCTGGACGCAGAACCGGCGTGCCGTAACCGTGCTGGCCGGCGCCGGAAGCTAGGCGCAAGGAAATGCGATCAAAGGCGGCCTTGATGGCCGCTTTTTTCCTGTTTTCCAGTCATCCGGACGCTGCATCATAATTTGGCCGAAGTCGCGTAATGCTGTAGTGCTGGTGGGCCGGAAAATGCCGGCATTGACAGTAACCGGAGATCGACAGGTTTGAAAATAGCAACAGTAATCCTCGCCGCCACGTTCCTGGCTTTTTCGGCAGCCGGATCCGTTGCCCAGGTTTCCGATCCGCGTGTCATCCTGCTTGAAGAACAAGTTCGGGCGCTGACCGGAAAGATCGAGGAACTCAACTTCCAGATCCTGCAATTGCAGGAACAGATGCGCCGTGTGCAGGAAGACAATGAGTTCCGGTTTCAGGAGCTTGAGGAAAAGCGCACGGATGCCGGGGATCGCAACAGGCGGACCATTGCCGGAGCCGATGAGCCGGCAAAGAATACTGATGACAGCGGGCCCAATAAAAATGTCCGCGTGCTCGGCGAGCCGCCACGTACACTTGGAACGATCACCCTTGACGGCCAGGGCAATGTTATCAGCGGCACATTGTCCGACCCGGCGGATGCCATCCGCGAAGGTACACCGCCAAGCGATGACACAACGGTAGCAGCATTGCCCGGCAGCGACACCGCCGAGCAGCTTTATCAGAACGCCTATGAATTCATCCTTTCCGGTGACTACGGCACGGCTGAAGCCGGGTTCCGAGACCACATCGAACGCTATCCGGGCAATCCGCAAAGCGCCGATGCCCATTATTGGCTCGGCGAAGCCCTGTTGGGGCAGGGACGCAACCGCGAAGCCGCGGAAGTTTTCCTGTCAGCCAGCCAGGATTATCCCAACGCCAAGAAGGCTCCCGACATGCTGTTGAAGCTCGGTGTTGCACTGGTGGAACTCGATCAGAAGAAAGTCGCATGCGCCACGTTCCGTGAAGCGGCATCCCGCTACAGCGATGTTTCAGACGCCTTTCGGCAGCGCCTGGCGCGGGAGCAACAAGCCGCTGCCTGCTGATTTCGTGACCGGCAACGTCACCTCCCTATTCGGCGCTACCGATTTTTCCAAACAGGATCATATCGTCGTGGCCATTTCCGGCGGCAGCGATTCCGTGGCGTTGTTGATATTGCTGCAAGATCACCTGCACCAAGAACGCTGTTCGACGCAGATATTGGCGGTGACTGTCGATCACGGTTTGCGGGCCGGTTCAGCCGCGGAAGCCGAACAGGTTTCCGATTTATGCGCGAACTTGGGCATCCCGCACCGAACCGTTAGTTGGCTGCGGCCGGACCCGGTGGCAAGTGGTGTCGCCTCGGCAGCACGTCTGGCCCGATATCAGCTGCTAGCCGATGCCGCCAAAGACATCGGCGCAGGAATGATCGTCACCGGCCACACATTGGACGACCAGATCGAAACATGCGCGATGCGGCATGAGCGGGGCGGCGACCGCGGACTGTCCGGCATGGCGCCGATCACTGCCTTTGCAAACAGTGTATGGATATTCCGCCCGCTGCTCGGCGTAAGGCGGCAGTTTTTGCGCAATTTGCTCAAACAGAAAAACATCAGCTGGATCGAAGACCCGACAAACAGCGACAGGCGCAGCGAAAGGGTGCGCATGCGCCAGCAGCTCGCAACAGATGCTACCGGCGGCCACGCCATTATTGAGAAGTTCCGTGCCGCCCAACGGGACCGGATTGCCAATCAGTGCGCCGGAGCGGCGCTTGTCAGGCGCCATTTCCGGCAGGCCGCACCGGGACTTTATGCAATCGATCCGGATTTCCTGGTACAGCGAAGCCCCGATGCGGGCCTGACCGCACTGCGTGCGCTGCTTGCAGTGGTTGGAGGCCGTGGCCATTTCCCGGACACCGGCCGCAGCATTGCTCTGATGGAAAAGCTTCGAGGGAACAAGGTGCGGACAGGGTTTTCCGGATGCGTGGCCGAGCGTGCCGGCGGTCTGTTTTTTGTGTGGCGCGAGTTCCGCGGACAAGGCCCGCGGCCCATTGCAGCTGAAGGGGGAGCCGTGTGGGACCGCCGTTGGCGCCTTGTCTCCGGTACGGTTAAGGGCAACAGTTTCATCGGGCCT
>JAHEGF010000322.1 GCA_024645155.1 Phyllobacteriaceae bacterium
ATATTTTTTTATAAAAGGCAAGTAAAATACAGCCAAATCCACTCACCGATTTCATTCGTCTGGCTGCAAAACAGACCGGAGAAGGATACCCAATGGCCAAACCCAAAGTTTTTGTCACCCGCCGCTTGCCAGAACCCGCCCTGACCCAACTGCTGGATCGCGTCCAGGCCGATGTCTGGCCGCATGCACTCCCGCCCAGCCGATCCACCCTGCTGGAAAAAGTGCGCGGGCTCGACGGCCTGCTGTGCCTGCTGACCGACCCGATTGACGATCCAATTATGGCAGCGGCCGGGGGGCGGCTCAAGGTCATCTCCAACTGTGCAGTTGGGGTAGACAATATCGACCTGCCGGCCGCCACCCGCCGCGGAATTCCCGTGGGCAATACACCCGGCATCCTGACAGAAACCACAGCCGATTTTGCCTTCGCATTGCTGATGGCCGCTGCCCGCCGGGTGGTGGCCGGGGACCAGTTTGTGCGGCAGGGCAAATGGCAAACCTGGGGCCTGACCCAGCTCCTGGGGCAAGAGATTTCCGGGGCCACCCTGGGGATCATCGGTTTTGGACGCATCGGCCAGGCCGTTGCCCGCCGGGCGCAAGGCTTTAATATGCGGGTGCTGTTTTACGACCCAAGGCATCCTGCCAGCCCCTCAGCCCCGCCCGCAGAAAAAGTGGAACTGGAAGAGCTGCTGATGCAGTCCGATTTTGTCAGCCTGCATACGCCCTTAAATCCCGGCACCCATCACCTGATCGGTGCCAGGCAGCTTGCCCAGATGAAGCCAACCGCCATCCTGATCAATACCGCCCGCGGCCCGGTAGTCGATTCCCAGGCCCTCTACCAGGCCCTGAACACAGGCCAGATCGGGGCGGCCGCGCTGGATGTAACCGACCCCGAACCAGTCCCGCTCAACCACCCGCTGCTGACCCTCGAAAACCTGATCATCACCCCGCACATTGCCAGCGCCAGCCGGGCCACCCGGGGAAAAATGGCCCAGATGGCCGTCGACAACCTGCTGGCTGGCTTGGCGGGCCAGCCTTTGCCAAACTGTGTCAACCCTCAGGTTTACCCGAGATAAAGGAACTTTTAGGGTCGTTAAAAACTGCTCCCTCCCCCCACCTGCCACCCAGTGCTTCAGGTAAGGCCTGTGGCCGCCTGCAGCCTATCGATCTTTCTCACTTTGGCTAAAAAACCCATCCAGCAACGCCTGGAAAAGCTACGCCCCCTAAAGCCAGCATGATTTTAAAAAGTGCCGCCCAAAGCTGGTGAACCCGCCCCCCTTTCAGCCACCAGATTAAGACAGCTTTGATGGATGTCTCTCATTATTCTTTAACTTGCAGGACTTGATTTTAAAACAAAATTAATATAAAATATATTTATTCGCTAAAATATATTTTAACGAAAGGAATAATTTAATGAAAAAAGACCCCATTCAACCCCAGGAATCGATCACCATTCAGGAACTGGATGCCCTCAAAACCCTGGCCGATCCCCTGCGCAACAAGATTATGGAAGTCCTGACTCCCGAACCGCATACTGTCAACCAGGTGGCGCAAAAGCTGGGTGTGGAAAGCAGCAAGCTTTATTACCACTTCAGCCTGCTGGAAAAACATGGCTTTATCCAGGTAGTAGAAACCAAACAGCACGGCAACCTGCTGGAAAAACATTTCTGGATCACAGCCTATCATTTCAAGATCACCGAAGACAAGTTTAACTTCAATGTGGATACCCCCGAGGGCACCGAGCAGATTATCTCGCTGCTGCTGGCCAACATTGAGCTTACCCGAGAAGACCTCCGGCGCAGCATGTATGCCCGCCATCAGCAAATTTCGCAAGGGGCAGAAAAAAATCCGCGTTCTGTCCTCGATAAGCGGGAAATTTTTAACCTGCCAGACGACAAAGCCAAAGAATTTCAGCAGCGCCTGGCAGAACTGATTGAGGAATTCAAACAAGAAGGCCAAAGCTTACCCTCAGCCCCTAGCGAGACGATCGCCTGGGCATTATCAGTAGTTTTTTATCCGAGTTTCTATTTCGATCCGGAACAGGAAACCACACAAGGAGAATAATTCCATGGAAACTAAAAGCCCGAACAGCACCCAGCCTAAAAACATGGCCACCTTCCTGGTGATCTGGCTGGGGCAGTTCATTTCGATTGTCGGCTCCGGCCTGACCGGCTTTGGCCTGAGTGTCTGGATCTTCACCCAGACCGGCAAAGCAACCCCAATGGCAATCACTGCCCTGGCCTTCAACCTGCCGCGCATCTTGCTCTCCCCCATCGCCGGGAGCGTCGCCGACCGCTATAACCGCAAACGGATTATGATAATTGCCGATACCGCGGCGGTTTTGGTGACGGCGGGCCTGGCTGTGCTGATCTACAACGATATGCTGCAGGTCTGGCACATTTATGCCTCTGCCGCGATTTCCTCAGCCTTCGGATCCTTCCAGGAGCCTGCATACCGCGCCTCGATCACCATGCTGGTACCCAAGAAAGATCTGACCCGGGCGGCCGGTATCCAGCAGATCGGCGGGGCGATGCAGTCGATTTTGGTGCCAGTCCTGGCAGGGGCACTCTACGGCCTGATCGGCTTTCGCGGCATTATCCTGATCGATATTATCACCTTCTTCTTTGCGATTGGCGCTCTGCTCTGGGTCCACATCCCCATGCCAGAAATGTTTACGGATACTGGAAGCGGGGGAAAACACTCGATGCTGAAAGATGCCATGTTTGGCTGGAAATACCTGCAAGCCCGCCCCGGCCTGGTGACCCTGCTGCTGTATTTCGCGGTGATCAACTTTTTCCTCAGCTTGTCTGGGGTGCTGGGTGCTCCATTGGTGCTCTCATTTGGCACCCCGAGCGACATGGGGCTGGTGCAGATGGCAGGCGGAGCAGCCATGCTGATTGGCGGGTTGCTGATCGGCACCTGGGGAGGGCCTAAATCGAAGCGGATTTGGGGAGTGATCTTTACGATCTTCTTTTCCGGGTTCGGGTTATTAATGATCGGGCTCCGCCCACTCACCTGGACTATTGCAATCGGCCAGTTTGTTTTCCTGTTCTTCATCCCGATCGCCGCTGCCCTCAGCCAGGCCGTCTGGCAGGTCAAAATCCCGCCGGATATCCAGGGCCGGGTATTTGCAATGCGCGCCATGCTGTCCTATTCAGTCATCCCGCTGGCCAACCTGATCGCCGGCCCGCTGGCAGACCGGGTTTTTGAACCGCTGATGGCAGAAGGCGGTGCCCTGGCAAACACCTTCCTGGGAAACCTGTTGGGCGTCGGCCCCGGCCGCGGGATCGCGGTGATCTTTATCATTTCGGCAATTTTTCTGTGGATCTCCAGCCTGGTGATCTTCACCTACCCCCGCGTGCGCAACCTGGAAGATGAAATCCCGGATGCCATCCCGGATGATCCCGAAACAAGCCAACCTGCACCGCCAGCCGGTACCGCCAAGCCCGTGGAAGAATCCCCGGCTGCCAGCAGCATCTAAGGTTCGGGTATTTAAATAAAAACAGCCCCTTCAGCAAGCGAAACCCTGGAGGGGCTG
>JAHEGF010000323.1 GCA_024645155.1 Phyllobacteriaceae bacterium
ACCGGAGTTGCGGCGGCATAGGACACCAGCACAATATGAGCCTCACCGGTCATGCCGGCACCGGCCGCCTTGATGACAATTGCCCCGTTTGCTTTTTCCACGGTTATCGGAACGGTGAGGCCTTCGCCACTGCCGGCCATTGCAGACAGGGCTTTCGTCACGCTGCCGCGGCTTGAACCATTGAAATGCGCCCGGCCGTTGACGACCGCCTGCGGCGTATAAACACTGCGCGAACCGAATGAGGCCGCATAACCATACTGACGTTGAGTGTAATCAGGATTTCCAAGCGTGTCTCGCCACCCAAGATAGTCCCAGTAGTCGACGTGATAACCAAGCGCGATTGTGTTGCCGCTCTTTGCCAGGTCATCGAGAAATGCATCCGCCGGCGGGCATGAATTGCAGCCCTGGCTGGTAAACAGTTCCACGACGCCGATCGGTGCGGTCCTGTCTCCCGCCCATGCCGTGTTGAAAATCTGCCCGCCAGGCAAGCCGGTTGCCAGGCATGTCGCCAGCGCAATTGTTGAAATGCGTATCACTGCCCTGCACCTGTTTGTCGCCGGCCACCATGGCCGCAGTCAGTTTGACGATAGGAGCCCGCGTGATCAAGAAAAAGTCACGTTGCGGTGAATGCAAATGAAAAAGCCGGGAATGGGCCCGGCCTTCCCAAGGTCAACGGCAGGTGAATATCATGCGGCAAGGTCACGCAGGACATATTGCAGGATGCCGCCGTTTTTCAGGTATTCGAGTTCATCTTCGGTATCGATACGCGCGATGATCGGCACATCCCGGGTTTCGCCACCGGCAAAGGTGATGCGGGCGACAAGCCTGTCGCGCGGCTTGATTGTCTCAAGGCCTTCGATGGTGACGGTTTCATCACCTTTCAGGCCAAGCGATGCCCAGCTTGTTCCCTCTTCGAGCACAAACGGGACAACGCCCATGCCGATCAGGTTGGAGCGGTGAATGCGCTCGTAGGATTGTGCGATAACCGCACGCACGCCAAGCAGGTTCGTGCCCTTGGCAGCCCAGTCACGTGACGATCCGTTACCGTACTCCACGCCGGCAAACACCACCAGCGGCACTTTCTCGGACCGGTAGCGCATCGCCGCATCGTAGATCGACATCTCTTCCTTCGACGGATAGTGGATCGTGTAACCACCCTCGCGGCCGTTTTCGCCGAGCATGTGGTTGCGGATGCGGATATTGGCGAAGGTGCCGCGCATCATCACTTCATGGTTGCCGCGCCGCGTTCCGTACTGGTTGAAATCCGCAACGCCAACGCCATGGTCGATGAGATATTCACCGGCCGGCGACTGCGCCTTGATCGAACCGGCCGGCGAAATGTGATCGGTTGTGATCTTGTCGCCGAACAGTCCGAGAACGCGCGCGTTCTTGATGTCTGTGACAGCGCCCGGCTTGATACCCATTCCTTCAAAATATGGCGGGTTTTGCACATAGGTCGAACCGCTGTCCCAGGCATAGGTCTGGCCGTCTGGAATTTTGACATTGCGCCAGTTGTCGTCGCCCTCGAAGACGTTGCCGTATTTTTCCTTGAACAGTTCCTTGGTGACATAGGTCTCCATGAATTCATTGATTTCCCTGGATGTCGGCCAGATGTCCTTCAGGTAGACCGGGTTACCGTCACGGTCCTTGCCAAGCGGTTCCCGCGTCAGATCACGGGTTACCGAACCGGCCAGCGCGTAGGCGACCACCAGCGGCGGTGATGCCAGGTAGTTGGCCTGCACATCGGGAGACACCCGGCCTTCGAAATTCCGGTTGCCCGACAACACCGCAGACGCGATCAGCCCGCGGTCGTTAATGGTTTTCGAAATCGGTGCCGGAAGCGGTCCTGAATTACCGATACAGGTGGTGCAGCCGAAACCGACCAGGTTGAAGCCGATCTGGTCGAGCTCCTTTTGCAGGCCGGATTTTTCCAGGTATTCCGCGACAACCTGGCTGCCAGGCGCAAGCGACGTCTTCACCCAGGGCTTCTGTTGCAATCCGACGCGGTTGGCATTGCGCGCCAAAAGCCCGGCGCCGATCAACACAGATGGATTGGACGTGTTGGTGCACGATGTGATCGCGGCTATCGCAACGTCACCGTGACGCAGTTCGAAATCCATGCCTTCAACCGGATGCCCCCTGGAGAGATCGGCATCGGGTTTCTTGAATTCCGTTTTCATGGATTCGGCAAATCCGCTGGCGATCTTGTCGAGCGCAATGCGGCCTTCCGGCCGTTTCGGTCCGGCCATCGACGGTACGACATCGCCCAGATCCAGCTCAAGCGTGTCGGTGAATACCGGTTCCGGCAGCCCGGCATCCAGCCACATGCCCTGCTCTCGGCTGAAAGCTTCAACCAGTGCGATCCGGTCGTCTTCGCGTCCGGATACTGTCAGATAGCGGATGGTTTCCGAATCGACGGGGAAGAAGCCGCAGGTCGCGCCATATTCGGGCGCCATGTTGGCGATGGTCGCACGGTCGGCGAGCGTCATGTTGCCGAGGCCGGACCCGAAGAACTCCACGAACTTGCCAACAACGCCACGTTTGCGCAACATCTGCACCACAGTCAGCACCAGGTCGGTCGCGGTCACGCCTTCCGTCAGCTTGCCGGTCAGCCTGAACCCGATCACTTCCGGCAGCAACATGGAAACAGGCTGGCCGAGCATCGCGGCTTCGGCTTCGATGCCGCCGACACCCCAGCCAAGCACGCCAAGCCCGTTGATCATGGTCGTGTGCGAGTCTGTACCCACACAAGTGTCTGGATAGGCGATGGTCTCACCGCCAATCTCCTTGGTCCACACGGTTTGCGCGAGGTATTCGAGGTTGACCTGGTGGCAGATACCGGTGCCTGGCGGAACGACGCGGAAATTACGGAACGCCTGCTGGCCCCATTTCAGGAACCGGTAGCGTTCGCCGTTGCGCTGATATTCAAGCTCAACATTGCGCGCAAACGCCGAAGGCGTTCCGAATTCATCGACGATCACCGAATGGTCGATCACCAGATCGACGGGAACCAGCGGGTTGATCTTTTCGGGATCACCACCGAGATTTTTCATCGCGTCGCGCATTGCTGCCAGATCGACAACGGCGGGCACGCCGGTAAAGTCCTGCATCAGGACACGGGCCGGACGGTAGGCAATTTCAACACCCGCCGTTCCCTTGTCATTGAGCCATCCGGCAACTGCCTCGATATCCTGTTTGGTAACGGATCGGCCATCCTCGTTGCGCAGCAGGTTTTCCAGCAGCACCTTCATGGAAAACGGTAGCCGGGAAATCCCTGCAAGGCCGTTTTTTTCTGCCTCAACCAAGCTGAAATAGGTGTATTCCTTGCCGGCAGCGGTGAGTTTCTTGCGGCATTTGAAGCTATCGGGCGATTGTGACACGGGCATCCTCATCGTTGTTTGTGCAATCGGGCTTTGCGGTTGCCGGGCTTATAGATAATTTCGTATGAGAGTACCAGTGCGCCAATTGGCCAAGTGCGCATCGTGATCAACGGATGTGCGGGGGCCGCGCGCAGAATCCTGTAATATACC
>JAHEGF010000324.1 GCA_024645155.1 Phyllobacteriaceae bacterium
CTCACCTACGACGGCATTCATCCCAAGCCTGCCCTGGCATACGAGATTGCCCTGGTCATCAATATGGTTCTGGCCACTAATATCTATTAGGGCTCGTCCCAACCGTCCAACGACGATGCTACATTCCATCGCCAGGCTGACGCCCTCTTGAAAAGCCCCTACCCTAGCGCTGCTCTTTCACCTGATCAGGGCTGACCGCTCCAGCGGTATTGCCAAAGTTGGCACGGACATAGGTCGCCACACTGGCAATGTCCTCATCCGAGAGTCTTTTCCCGAACATCTTCATCCATGTGCGGTCCACGACAAAAGGCGGTGGCGGCAGGTGCGGCCTGAGAGTGGTCAGACGTTTAAGCCGACAATCATTCTTAGGGTTTAATCGCAAGTGATTAAGAGTGTTACTATGCGCTTTATAGTAATTTCTATATCCGGCGACGTTGTAAGTGTCTGGTGTTAAGATATTTCTTAGCCACGGCGGTATATAATGTGATGAAACAATTGGTTTTTTTCCTTTCAGTGCTTCTTCTTTTTAGCCATACGGCCTATGCGCAGCAATCAGTTTCAGTTGCCGCAGGGCTGGAGGCATACGAAGCGGGAAATACTCAGGAAGCATTCGCTATCTGGCAAGGGTTGGCCCAGGCAGGTAACCTGGAGGCCCAGTATTTTCTGGGCGTTATGTACAGCCGGGGTGAAGGGGTTGCCGCAGACACTGAAACCGGGGTTGAGTGGTATCGCAAGGCGGCGTCGCTTGGCCATCCGGTAGCGCAATATAATTTGGGGATTGCACTGGTAAAAGGTGAAGGTATTGCCCGGGATGAAGTAGAAGCGGTGCGGTGGTTTTCCAAATCGGCAGTAAATGGCTATCCTCCCGCGCAGTATAGTTACGCGCTCATGCTCGCCACTGGCCGTGGAACGGAAAAAGACCCGGGGAAATCGCTGGAATGGTTCAGGAAATCTGCGGAAGGCGGTAACCCGGAAGCGATGCTAAGTCTGGGTAAGATCTACGCTGAGGGCCTTGGCGTAGAGAAAAGTATTGAATCTTCAGTGGAATGGCTAAAAAAGGCGGCCGCGGCAGGAGAGGTTGAAGCCGTTTATCTATTGGCGCAGATGGATACGTTACCAGAGGGTGAAGAGGATGTGCCCCAAAGGTTGGAGGCAATCGAACGCGCTGCGGAGCTCGGGTACCCTCAGGCGCAATATGACCTTGCTGCCCACCATTTTGGTGGTGATGGTTCAAAGAAAGACCCTTCTCTGGCAGTTAAATGGCTCACGAAAGCAGCTGATCAGGGGTATCCTCGAGCCCAGTACGATCTGGGAGTGTTATATATAGAGGGTACGCTGGTCGAGGCCGACCCCGCGCTGGGCCTTGAGTTGATTAGTGATGCGGCCTCTTCAGGGTATGGCCGCGCCATGTATATGAAGGGGTATTTGCTTTCGAGCTCTGAAGCCACGGAAGCGGAATACGAACAGGTTGCAAACTGGTACCGCAAGGCGGCCGCCAAGGGCGTGCCCGAGGCGATGTATGCACTGGGGTACATGCACGCTCACGGAGAGGGCGTGCAGGCCGATGATAACCTGGCATACAAATGGTTTAGCATGTCGGCACAAAAAGGCTATGCCCCGGCTCAGTTTGCACTTTCGAATATCTACTCTAACGGTGATGGCGTGGGAAAGAGCGAAAGCAAATCGCGTGAATGGCTTTGCAGGGCGGCTGCAAATGGGCACAAAGAGGCCTTGGAGTTCATCGCCCCACGCGGGGGGGTGGAGTCTCACTGTGGTATTTCACCCATCGGATTGGAGTGAGTACTGGATCACAGTTGGTAGAATTGTTCCCTCGGGATCTTGGCCTTTGCCGGTGATTTGCACTAGAGTTGCAGGACAGTGTAGTAGTAATTCTGTGAAAAATGTTTTGAGTAAAAGTCCAGGCTACATGTTAGACTTTCCGTGTGGTGTGAGTTTTTTGGTCAGGGGGAAATTAAAAAAATGTACAGGTTGAATCGAAGTTTCTTCAATGGGGCTTTTTTGCTGGCATGTTGTCTGGCTGGTACTGCACAGGCACAGTCCCTGGCCGGGTTGGGGGTGACTAAACAGGAAGTATCAACTGCCATCCCGAATCCTCATCGTGACAGCATGGTCGCATCCAATGGGTTCGGCGACACCTCTACTTTCGTGTCTAACATTGGCGCCTTTGATTTCCGGGCGGTGGATGCCGATGGTGTCATCGAATTCATTATTGGGTTTACCCGCAACATTGTTTCATCAACCCTGTATGCCAATGCCGCCGCAGGCGTGAGTTTACCCTCCGGCGCCCAAATCACAGGAATGGAGTTGGAGGCTTGTGATAATGTTCCCGGTTCGTCACAAAGTGAAGAAGTGGGCCTCACGTTTTATAGATGCCCCGTCTTAAGCCCTGGCATTGATAGCTGTATTGAAGTCAAATCGCTAGGAACTGGTGGAAACCCAGGTTGTGGCACATTTTTCAGTAGCATTGATCTTACTGTCGATAACAACAGTTGGTCCTATTATGTAACGATCGATGATGAAGATTCAACCCAAGGTACCCGCTGGCGCGGTGCTCGCATTTATTGGAAGCGCCAGATCGCTACTGCACCATCAACCGCCACGTTCATCGATGTGCCCAAGTCATACCAGTTGTTTAAAGAGGTGGAAGCAATGGCTGCCTCGGGGATTACCCTTGGGTGTACCGCTAACGGTCAGTATTATTGTCCCAATGCTCCTGTAACTCGGGGCCAGATGGCTGCCTTTTTTGCCCGCGCTTTGGGATTGCATTTCGCGCCCTGATCTCGCTCTGGGTTCGAGCGAATGCAGCTGGACTCCGAATTCCTCCTAGCGGCGAAGCTCCTGACCTGAGCATGTGTTAACTGGTTTCTGCGGATGGACATGTCGCCGCTGTAGTTGTCTTCGCTGCTTTTTTCGGCACCGAGCTGCCGCCGGAAATACCTCGCACGGTAAAGGATCGCGCCTACAGTTCACCGATCTGGTACAGCCCCTGAAGCGTTGGCGCCACCGGGGTTCTTACGGTCACCCTGGTGGCCTCCCGCGGGCCGGGGAGGAACTGCGGTTCTCATTTTGAACTCGAGCACGTTATCGGGTACTTCAATGCCCGGGTCATAAAAATTCTTCTCCAGAAATGCCTCGACCCGGTCATTCACCTCGGGAACCCCGGCAGCGAAATCGCCGTGACCTCCGCCTTCGATAGTCTGGAAAATAACCGGGACGCCAGCTTCGCCAAGCGCGGCCACCAACTGTAACGACTGCTTGTAGTCCACAATGGGATCCCTGGTTCCATGCACGATCAGAAAGGGCACATCGCTGCTATCAACATGAGAGACAGGTGAAACTTCCGCAGCCAGCCGGGGGTTCTCCTGGGGCGTTGCACCGAGTAAGCGGGTGACCACCGAGGGGTTGCCGAGAGGATCTTTACCATCTTCGCTGCGCAAATCTGCCGGCCCGAAGAAATCCACGACACATTGCACGTCGCTGGACTGGTCTGTGTGATCGCCAAGCT
>JAHEGF010000325.1 GCA_024645155.1 Phyllobacteriaceae bacterium
CACCGCCGGCCATGCCGTCGTTTTCGGCGAGCACCGCATCAACATTATTGTTGTTGGCGGTCAGGATCTGTTCCATGTTTTTCTGGGCGTTGTCGGGCTTCCAGCCATCGGAGAACGCTTCGCCGACAATCTTGATCTTGCCGGAATTCACGTCGTCGCCGATCACTTCCATCATGCCTTCAAGAAGGAACAATGCGTTCGGATCGCCGGGATCGCCCTTGATAATGGCATAGTTGCCTTCAGGCTGGGCGGCCTTGACGCTTTCGGCGATGATGCGGCCAACGCCCTTGTTGTCGAATGTCAGATAGAAAGCACGGTTGTCTTCGATCAGACGGTCATAGCCGAGTACCGGTATGCCTTCCGCCGAAGCCGAATCAACGGCAGCGCCAACTGCGCCCGAATCCACGGAAAGAATGACGAGCGCATCAACGCCCTGGGCGATGAGGCTTTCCACGTCGGTAAGCTGTTTGGCAGCCGAAGCCTGTGCATCGGAAGACAAGTAGGTGTCGCCATTGGCTTCGATCGCGGCTTTCATAGCGGCTTCATCGGTTTTCCAGCGTTCTTCCTGGAAATTGGACCATGACACTCCGATGGTTTTGCCTGCAGCTAATGCTGCGGAACCAAAAACAGTGGCCATAGCCGCGCCGACCAGCAGCGCCTGGATAGTTTTCTTCATAGGTATTCCTCCCTGAAATGGCAAAATCGCAGTGTGCCCAACAACCTGGCGCAGTGCATTCTCCTCCGAAAACTGCCGTGAGTTTCTTTTTTCTCGACAGTCGAGAAAATAGATGACAGAGTTCCCAAAAGGAGTCAAGCAAGGTAATCGCGCGAGTGTGGCCTATCTGACGGGAGCTGACAAACAGGTGTATTTGAACGTAAACACCGAATCCCTGCGCAAGATGAATTGCGCCATAATCCTCACCGGAATTCGCCGGTACGGACCGTCGTCCCACACCGATATGCATCGCTGGTCGGGTATGAGTTCGGCAACGATATCCGCGGTAACCGCCCAGCTTGAAGACGAAGGCATCATCCTGCGCAAGGAGGTTGCGCCAAAGGCCGGCAGGGGCCGGCCGCGGGTGTTGTTCGACCATTCTCCGGACCATGCCTACGTCGTGGCGGCACGCATTACATTTGATACGGTCGAATATTCCCTGATCGATTATTGCGGGGCCTTGAAGGACAGGTTTGCGGAGAAACGGTCCGTCGAACCGCAGGGTCCGGAAGAATTTGCAAAACGCTTCCGCGCCGGTTTGCACCGCTTGTGCGAGCGATCCGGCCTGGCTGCATCGAGTATCAAGGTCATCTCGATTACCACCAAGGGGCTGGTGTCCAGGCACCGGTCGGAACTGGTCTGGTCGCCGGTTTTCGGCGGGAAGGCGATTGACTTCGACGCGTTGCTGTCGCCGGACTGGCCGGCAAAAAAAATCCTGACCAATGAAACCAGATACGCAGCCCAGGCAATCGCCGTCGACAATCTCGTGGAATTGCAGAAATCGGCAACGAACCAGATCGCGACGCTTTCGCTCGACCACAGCATCGGTCTTGGTATCGCGACCATCGATTATAACGGCCGAGTAAGCTCTGTGTCGCCGCCGTTTGGTCATATGGTCCATCACGCCGGCGGGTCACTGTGCCGATGCGGTTCCAGGGGATGCATCGAGGCCTATGCGGGTTTCTACGGCATCCTCAGAACCGCATTTGAAGTGCCCGAGGATACCATCCCGGCGAAATTCGTTCCTGCCGGCGAGATTGCCAAGGTCGCACAAAATGCCCGCTCCGGTGACCGCAGGGCGCAATATGCATTCCGCAATGCAGGGGAGGCCCTCGGTGCCGGGTTGTCCCGGCTGTTTTCGCTGATGTCCCCGATGCCCGTGACCATTACCGGTCCCGGCGCCGAACACTATGACCTGATGTCCGAGGGTCTTGCCGCATGCCTGAAAGACAATCTGGTTCTGCGTTCGCAGCCCGTGCCGAAAATTTCAGTGATACCGGACGAGAGCCAGCTGGTCTTTAGCGGCAATGTCCAGACATCGCTCGGTGAACTCGATACATTCGGCAATCCGAATTCCGAATTCTCCAGAAACCTGAGGTTGGCATGATGACCGGTACTGCAATGGTGGCAAGGCTGGCGATCGTTCTGTTTTCCTGTGGACTGCCAGGCGCGGCACCCGCCGGGCAACCCTGGTCGGAAAAAACCCAGGCACTGGGCACCGTTGGCGAAATGCCCTCCGGAGAATTGTCACGTGAGGAACTCGATCGCCTGACCGAAATCGGCAAGGCGCTGTTCACCGCCAAATTCACCACCCTTGATGGCGCGGGCAGGCCCGGCGCGACACAGGCAATCATTCCCACCAGACCCCGCCACCAGGCGAAGAATGCCTTTGCCCGGACATCCGGACCGGATTCAAACGCCTGTTCATCCTGCCACAATGATCCATTGCCGGGCGGGGCGGGGGATTTCGTGACCAACGTTTTTGTCTCGGAAGGGTTCAATCTTGCGGATTTCGATTCTTCCGATCCGCAGTTTTCCAATGAGCGTGGCACCAACCACATGTTCGGCGCCGGTCTGATCGAACTGCTCGCCCGTGAGATGAGTGCGGATCTTGCCGGCCAGCGCCGTCACGCGCTCGATGAAGCACACACGACCGGACGGAATGTCCGCGCCACGCTCGAAACCAAGGGTGTGCGTTTCGGTTGGCTGACCGCCAGGCCCGATGGCATCGTCGAGCTTGGCGAACTGGACGGGATCGACAATGATCTGGTGATCCGGCCTTTCAGCCAGAAAGGCGTGATGACGTCATTGCGCCAGTTCACGGTGAATGCGCTCAATCACCACCACGGCATGCAGGCGCGCGAACGCTTCGGCAGCCGCTGGACCGGCGAGGCCGATTTCGACCATGACGGCCATGAAGACGAAATGACCGATGCCGATGTGTCCGCGCTTGTTGCCTGGCAGGCGACCTTGCCGCCGCCGGGCATGTCGCATTCCGGCAGCGCTGAATGGGAGCAGGAAGCCGCAACCGGTCTGCAGGAATTCGTGGCTATGGGATGCAACGCCTGCCACATCCAGGCGCTGCCGCTGAAATCGCTGAAGTTCCCTGATCCGGGAAATTTTGACAATTCGGGCACGCTTGACAGCAGCCAGGTGGCACTGCCGGCAATATACGATCTCGGCCTTTACGATTGGGCAAAGGCGCTGCCGGTAAACGAAAAGGGCGAAACACTGGTTCCGCTGTTTGGAGATTTGAAGCGCCACGTGATGACCGACAATCAGGTCGATGCGCTGGGCAACGAATTGCTGTCGCAGCGCTTCGTGGAACGCAACGTGTTCATGACCGCCGAACTGTGGGGCGTCGGTTCGACAGCGCCCTTTGGCCACCGTAATGATTTCACCACGTTGCATGACATAATCCTGGCCCATGGCGGTGAAGCGCGAAATGCGCGCGACGCCTACGCCAATGCAGACCCGCAAACACAACAGGCAATTATTGCCC
>JAHEGF010000326.1 GCA_024645155.1 Phyllobacteriaceae bacterium
CTGCGACACGCCGGGCTTCACCGGTTATACGATCAACGGCGGCTATGCCGAATACTGCGTGGCCGACGCGCATTTCGTCTTTCCTCTTGCCGATGAAAAGCCGGCAGAGTATCTCGCGCCATTGCTCTGCGCAGGTCTCATCGGATATCGCAGCTTGAAGCTTGCCGGTCCGGCTAGCCCAACTGACGAGATAAATCCTACACTTGACGCAGTTGTAATCCTATCGGATATCCTGCTCGGGCGGGTCCACAAAACGGTCCCGAACAGGTCCACACCCGAAAAGGCCGTGTCGCCTAAATTGTTGGGAACGTGGGATTAAATGGGGTTTGGTTTTTCGGGAGCAAGCATCTCCTGGGCACCATCGAACATGATGAAAAGATCAAAAACCATTCAAAAATGGTCGGTGTCTAGCTTTCTGAAAACCGCTGAACGACCGCATCTAGAACAGAGCATCGATTTCCCGGTCTGTTCAGCGCTGTAGGCTGCCAGCATTCCTGGATAATCACACGGGCAGCTCCGGCATCAAAGAAAGCGGCACATCTTCAAAATTTCAAAAGTTGACTTCGAGCATGAAGCGGAGCTCGCTCTTGGGGCCCTTGTCGGAGCGCGCGACGTATTTGAAGGCCTGCAAGGACGTTGCCATGTCGGTTCCGCCAATATCGAATCCGTATTGCAGACCGCCGCCCACGGGAAAATAGGTCTTCTGCCCCGCCGGCTTGTTCCAGTACTGGCTGATACCATAGGGCATGTAGACCAGCTTCCAGTTCGGGCTGAGCTCGTAGGTCAGCATGGGCTTTATCATCATCATGTTGACGTCCTTGCGATTGGCATCGCCGGCGACCGACCACAGTTGCAGCGCCACGAAGGCGGCGAAGAACCTTCCGTTCTCGTACTCGTACTCGATGGCTGGGCCGACCGACCATTTGCCGCTGCCCAGGCTGTCGTCCCTGGCGGTTGGAAACTGCGCGGCAAAGCCGAACGAGAAGTGATGCGGTCCCGTGTGGTGCGCGCCCTTCTTCGAAAACAAAAACGCCGTCAGGAGATCGCTGACTCCCGTCGCCGCCTGGAAGTTGTTCGGGTCGTTGGGATCGCCCACGTTGCCCAGCGGCCATCCGGGAATAGCGCGCGGGTACTGGGCGAATTCGAAATAGGAGATATTGGTGACGTTCCAATCGCCCCAGCTCCAGGCGCTGTTGAATTCGAACCCCAGCACATCGGCATCATCGTCGTTCGGCAGGAAGTTGCGGTATGCCCAAGCTCTGATCGTGGTGAAGTGGAAGCGGTCGGAAGACCCGTGGCCGACGTCTGTGGTCGCACCAGATGCTACTTCGGGCCGCTCATTGGCGGGTACGGCGCTGGCCAGGAAAATCGACAGGACGATCGCACAAGCCCTTACAAGTTGGCTGCAATTTGGCTTCATCCAGCGATCTCCATTTGGTCGTGCTTCCGATAACGTATTGTGGCCGGAGGTGACCGCAGCCCTTCTCCATCAATTTCCCATCTTACCAATTCCCGGAAGCTGCGCACCATTCGATTTCCACCAAAGTTTTCGAACAGGTTCATGCAGGAGCGGAAAAGCAATGGTTTCGCCACTTAAGTTGCCGCACATTGCGCGATTGGAGCGCCGGTGTTGCATATGGCACGGGCTGATTTTTGGGGGCCGACATGTCTGCCGGAAATCTTTTCCGGCACCCATAGGTTTGCTTTGGCAGTGGTGAACCACTCAATCCCAGTCCGTTCGCTTGAACTGGGCCAGGATCACGCCGTCTTCATCAAGCAGCGCCAGAACAAGTTGCGTCGCGACAAAGCGCCTGGCCTCCTCCAAAGCCGCCAGAAGATTTGCCTCGGTTCTCATTTCGGCTTCCGGGCAGGCTTTGCGCGTCGCGGCCAGCGGGCCGAACGCGATGACACCTGCGTCGTTGTTCAACCTGCCCATGAATCGATTGCATCCGGAATTGCCGGAGACCGCTCCGTCTGCGCCGAAGGCGACCGTTGCTTCCACCTCTGTGGGCTCGGAGCTGATACGGACTGCCCGCCACTCCGAACCTTCGAGCCGACCGATCCGCTCGCCGGCTTCAAAGGCGTCCGGCCCAGACCCTTCGGCCAGAAATCTTCCTGACGACCAGCCGATAACGCGGTCATAGCCGACAAGGCACCACCGCCGTGATCGGGACGCGTTGCGTTCGGCCTCGGTGGCGTCGGACCATTGCTCAAGGGTCAGACCACCCTGACAGCCGAAATTGGTGATGCCATTCGCGTCGGGCGGGATCGATGAGATCACGGCGCCTTCTGTCGAAGCCGCTGTCCGCATGTTCAGGCGATCGCCACCCGTTACGTCCACGACCCGAAAGAAGTCTGGGCCAGAGGCATCTGCATTTGCTGTGCCCGACGTGAGGGCGACGCCCAGCGCGGCCGCCAAGGCGAGCAGGAATTTTTCGATCTTCATTTTTCCGGGCCCAAGGTCACCTCGCCAAGCGAATAAAGTCGCCTGCTTCCCACTAGTCAATGCAGCGAATACATCTTTGCGAAAAGTCGCGGAGCCGGACGCGACGTTCGGAGATAACGAAATGAGCGGTCAAGGGAACGCGAGGTCTTGTTCGGCGATTTCAGTCGCTTCCGGTCCGCTTGAAACCATATCCCCGCAAAGGGCGGTCGAGTTGTTTTCTTTTACGTTTCAGCGGCGCGGGGCTGCCGGGATAAGTTTGACAAAAGGCAGCAGCCAAAGCAGACCGCACCGAGGTCCGCAAGGGTTCGACGATTGCGGCTTGCACACCACCCGTATTCAATTGCACTGTTTCAGGGGGTTGGAGAGTGTTTTCGCCGGTCGCATCATGCTCGTGGCGAGCAGGAGCGTTGGCGTCAAACCGGGCGGACACCGGGTTGCGTGTAAGGAGCACAACAAATTTGGGCATACAGGACGAAGACCGGCGGCATGGGTGAGAACCCGATGAAGGGACAACTGGTGCCGAAGGATGGATAGTTGCATTATAAAACAGTGAATGCATTTTTTTGCCGAAAATGGTCTCAGGGAGGAATCAAATGACCAATCGCAGAACACTGATGGGCGTTGTGGGCGGGGCGGCGATGGCTGCTTTGGCTTTCGGCGCCACGACAACCGCAGTGATGGCACAGGAAGTCACTTTGAAACTGCACCAGTTTCTTCCGGCGCAGGCGAATGTGCCGAAACTGGTGCTGGACGTCTGGGCGGACAACGTTGAACGGGACTCCGGCGGCCGGATCAAGGTCGAGCGCTATCCGTCGATGCAGTTGGGTGGAAAACCGCCGGAACTGATGGACCAAGCGATCGACGGTGTGGCCGACATTGTCTGGACCGTTGTGGGCTACACGCCGGGCCGGTTCCCAAGCACCGAAGTTTTTGAACTGCCGTTCATGATGACCAACGCCCGGGCCATGTCGCAGGCTTACTGGGAAATGTTTGAAAAGCACATGAAGGACACCGAGTTCAAGGATGTGCACATTCTGGGAACCTGGG
>JAHEGF010000327.1 GCA_024645155.1 Phyllobacteriaceae bacterium
TTCCGGCCAGAGTCCCGACGAATCTTTCGGCTTCAGTCCGAACCTTGTCATCGGCCGGCCGGGTGACGGCCTGCTCGGCTCGCTGCCACGGCCAAGCCCTGTCGCCTTCTATCTGGCTTGCGGGAGTTTCCTTATCTTCGCCATTTTGCTGATCGTGAAAAAACGCCGAAGATTTGACGGGCAGGTGTTTTGGACGTTTATACTTCTCAACGGCGGTCTTCAACTGGGACCGGCGGTTTACGATTTTTCAGGCGGCCGACTGCTTTACGGCGGCGCGCTTTCGACGGAAACGGTCATAAACGCTCTTATCATCGCGACCAGCCTGGCCATGTTGATTATCCTCAACCGCAGGGCGCTGCAGGCGGCCCAAGCTAATGATATCGGTGAAGACCGGATCGCAGTGCCAAAATCGAACCTAAACTGATCGGGTTTCCGCCCAGCCAGGCTTCAGGGTTCATGGCTTAAAGGTTAGAACCGGCTGAGACTGAGAATAACCTCACCCAGACTTTTGATAGCCTATATAACCCATTGGGTGAGCCTAAAACCGAACGCTGCTGATATTCGAAAATGGTGGAGTTGAACTACAAAACTATAGATGCTTATCTGAAAGGTCTTAAAAAAGATCGCAATCGGAATGATGCGCCGCGCGACAGTCGGCCGGCCCAGGTGTACCTGATTTACGGAGAAGAAGTCCTGTGCAAGGCTGCTTTCAAAAAACTATTGGACACCCTGGTGCCTGCAGACCGTTACAGGTTCAACTACGAGCCGGTTGACGATGCAACCGGCGGTGTATACGAAGCGATCGAGAAGCTGAATACGTTCTCACTGCTTTCGGGCCCTAAAGTCGTGGGTTTGCTGCAACCGCGGCTATTCGAGTCCGGTCCGGACGCGGGCCGGTTGCTGCACAGTGCCAGGCAGGGCCACGCCGCCGGAAACATGAGCCGCGCTGCCGCCGATCTGCTGCGTTTCATGGCCCTTTCGAACCTGTCGTTCGAAGATCTCTCCGGCGCGAACCGCCGACAGGGCCTTCGATATCCTGGCCTTTTGCCGTGATAGCGGCCATGTCGTTCCACTGCCGACGGACAGCGAAAGCGCCCTGTGCCGGGTTCTCGAGAAGGGGTTTCCGGACGGAAATCATCTGCTGATCACCACCGACACGATTGACAAGCGAAAAAAACTGTTCAAGATGATCCGCGAACTCGGCGTGGTCGTCGACTGCTCTGTCCCGACAGGAAACCGGAAGGCGGACAAGAAAATCCAGGAAGCCGTGCTGTTGGAGACCATGAACGCCGTTCTGGCCGGGAGCGGTAAATCCATAGACCGCGATGCCTTCACGGCCTTGCAGGCGATGACCGGTTTTAACATTCGGGCTTTTACCGGCAACGTTGAAAAACTGGTCGACTTTGTCGGTGACCGGCCGCAGATTACGCGATCGGATATTGTCGCGGCGCTGCAACGAACGAAAAGAGACCCCGTCTACGCGTTGACCGGTGCCGTCGCCGCCAGGAATCTGGATGACGCCCTTTTTTACCTGAGCACATTGATGTCTGAGGGACTGGACGCCATACGTCCCGAACAGATCCTGGTCGCCATTTTGAATCAGATCAGAAAACTATTGAGGGTCAAAGAGTTTACCGCCGGCTCGCATGGGAGCGTCTGGTTTTCAGGATGCCCTTACAACCAGTTTACAGCTGCGGTCATGCCGATCGTGCAGCAGTTCGATGCCGGGCTTGTCGAGCGAAAGCAGCAGTGGCAGGACCAGTTGTCCGGTGCGGACCTCGACCAGGATCTATCGCCCCCTAAAAAAGGTGGAAAGAAGAAGAAACAGACGGCGACGGATCTATCGATCGTCAAGAATCCAAACAATCCCTATCCGGTGTATCAGCTGTTTCTCAGCGCCGAAAACTATACGAAACAGGAGCTGGTGCAGGCCTTCGAACATCTATCGAGGGCCGATTTGCGGATAAAAACGAGTGGGGACAGCAGGCGTTTGATACTGGAAGAGGTAATTTTAGGCATCTGCAAGCGTGCGCAGTGAGCTGTGCCCTTTTCAGCAATTTCTGCGTCAATCGGCGGAATCGCTTGTGCGACGTACACGAGTACGCCTCCGCGCAATTACTTAATTTCCTTGAACTTGCAGAAAATCGCTCATTTCTGGATCGGAAACTAATCAGTGCCCTCAATGAAACCGTGGATGGGCACTAGCTCTAAGATCTTGCCTACATAGCGACATCGGCATAGGGTCCGGTCTAAGATCCCGTAAGCGACTCAGACAGTCGACCGCAATTCTAAACCGTTCTTCCGGGCTCAACTGGCTAAACCGGCTCAACGGGCACAACCGCTCATCCGGGCTCCAGCGCGTCATTTTTATGCACCGTGGCGGCCCGAAGCCATGAGCGTTTAGTCGTTAAAATCGATGATATCCTTTAACTGACAAAACTGACCTAACCGACTCAACTGACACAACTGATTCAGCACGAAAAAAAACACGAATTTCACAATCAAGATACTAAGGGCTCACTCAAAAATAACGTCCCATTTTGGACGCCGATGCATCCCGTCTGACCGTGTTGCGAAAGCTCTGAATATCCCAGATATTCCTGCGTTTTCGCGCCTTGCCGGCCGGGCGCCTCAACATCCAAAATTGGGGACCTATTTTTTCGTGAACCCTGCAGAGGACTAATTCAAGTGGGCTTTTTCCGACAGCAGGAAGAACGTATGGCCGTGCGATTGTTGGCCTGGCAGTACCAGCGCCTCAAGATCGCGCTGCCGTCAGAGGACGAACTGGAGACTCGAGCCGTCGCCCTGGTGGACGAGGCTCATCGCATCGCCCGGGAAAGGGGGCGCAACGTGCTGTCCATCATGAAGGAGTTGGTCGGAGATCTGAGGAAGAAGTGAGCCGCCGGCCCTTAAACGGTTTCTTCCATCGGCAAGTTCTCGAACTCCTTCCGCGTGCAAGACTGCGGCCCGGAAAGCCATTCCGATATGGCATCCACATCACGGGCCGTTATCTCATGACCGGCATCCATCTCCCTGGTTGTCACATCCGCCCCGGCCCGTTTAAATGTTTTGACCAGCCGGTCGGTGCTCGCCGAGGGTATGATGGCATCGTGCTTTCCCTTGAGAACGAGGACTTTTTGGCCATTCAAATCCGGCAGCGGTGGGTTTTGCAGCGGCAGCATCGGTCGTATCAGTACGGCGCAGGAGAACATTTCCGGACGCAGCAGGATGACCGCCGCGGCAATGTTCGCCCCGTTGGAGTATCCCAGAGCGGTCAGTCGACCCGGGTTGCGATCGTATTTATCAGCTGAGGCGAGAATGAAATCCGACAGCTCGTTGGCCCGTCGCACGACATCGTCTTCATCAAAGACGTTGGCCGCAATTCGTCTGAAGAACCGCGGCATACCGTTTTCGAGGACTTGCCCCCTGGGGCTCAGGATTGCCGAGGCGGTACTGAC
>JAHEGF010000328.1:0-942 GCA_024645155.1 Phyllobacteriaceae bacterium
CGCTTGTCAAGACGCCTGCGCAAATCCTGATCGGCTTCCGGTAAAGGTGCGATACCGCGTTGCAGGGCCTGAAAATAAAGCATCGTGCCACCAACGAGCAGCGGCACCTTGCCATCCGCCGCAATCTCGCGCATGGCTGCAACCGCATCACGGCTAAAAGCACCGGCGGAATACTGTTCATCGGGGTCGCGAATATCAACGAGGCGGTGAGGGACAGCCGCCAGCAATTCGGCCGAGGGCTTCGCAGTACCGATATCCATGCCGCGGTATACCTGCGCAGAATCGACACTGATGATCTCCATAGGAAAGTTCTTTACGAGCTCCAGCGCCAGTTCCGTTTTGCCGGCGGCGGTCGGCCCCATCAAACAGACAGCGCGCAGATTCGCAGATTTAGCTGACACGATCGCTTTGTGCCGTGGCCTTATCGGCCACGCTGAAACAGGCGATCCAAATCTGCCATGCTCAACTGGGTCCAGGTAGGACGGCCATGGTTGCACTGGTCGCTGCGCTCGGTTTGCTCCATCTCCCGCAACAGCGCGTTCATTTCGGCAATACCCAATTGCCGGTTGGCACGAACAGAACCATGACAAGCCATCGTTGCCAACAATTCAAACATCGCATCTTCAACACGCTTGCTGGCACCCGTGGAACGCAAATCACTCAGCACATCGCGCAGCATTGATTCCGTATCGGCATCCTGCAAAAGAACGGGCACTTCACGAATAGTCAGAACATCAGGACCGGCCCGCTCCACAAGCAGGCCGAGGCTGGCGAGTTTGTCGATTGATGCTTCTGCCAGATCGGCTTCCGCCTCTGAAACACTCACCCGCAGCGGGATCAGCACCGGTTGCCGCCGGATGCCGCCGCCGGTTTCTTCGCTGTCGATATAGGATTTTTTCAACTGCTCATAGGTAACCCGTTCGTGCGCCGCATGGGCATCCA
>JAHEGF010000328.1:952-3447 GCA_024645155.1 Phyllobacteriaceae bacterium
CAGCCCTGCGCTATTGCGCGACAGTATATAAACGCCATGCAGATGCGCTATTGCGAAACCCAGGGGCGGCACTTCAGCCGCCGTATCATCCGCAACGCCGGCCGCACCGGTTAACAGCTGACTGTACGCTTCGGCCTGTTCCGCCACTCGCGAACCGTATTCCTGCCGCCCCGAACTGCCAAAACGCAATGCAGGCTGATCGCTCTGCGCATTGACCGGAATGTCGGTCGACAACAGGGTCGGCGCATTCATACCCTGCATAGTCGCGGCACCCGCAGTGGTATCGGCCAGCGCGGATTCCACCGAACGTCTGACGAAGCTGTGCACCGAGCGGCTATCGCGAAAACGAACCTCATGCTTGGCCGGATGGGCATTAACATCGACCAACGCAGGATCCATTTCCAGATAAAGCACGTAGGCAGGTTGCCGGCCATGAAACATGACATCCCGGTAGCCCTGTTTAACCGCGCTGACAATAACGCGGTCACGCACGGCTCGCCCGTTCAGAAAAAAGTACTGCATGTCCGGCTGACTGCGGGAAAAAGTGGGGCGGGCAATCCAGCCGCGTATGCTCAAGCCGTCGGCTTCGTGCTCGATATACATAGAATGCTGCAAAAATTCTTTGCCGCAGATTTTGGCCACGCGCTCTTCCTGATCCGCCAGGGTGTCAGCGACCGGAAGGTTAATGACTGCCTTGCCGTTATGATTCAGGCGCAGGGCAACCCCGAAACGGCTGAGCGCGATCTGCCGCGCTACCCGATCCAGATGTGAATACTCCGTGCGTTCGGCACGCAAAAAACGGCGCCGTGCCGGAATGTTGTAAAACAAATCACGAACTTCAACCGAGGTGCCCTCTTTACCCGCTGCAGGTTCAGCTTCTGCATCGGGCACTGTTGCCGACTCCACTGACCATGCACGTGCCTCGCCTCGCTGACGCGAAACCAGGGTCAGCCGCGAAACCGAGGCGATACTTGGCAGCGCTTCCCCACGAAAACCGAGCGACGCGACATGCTCGAGATCCTCGAGGCTTGCAATCTTGCTGGTCGCATGCCGCGACAATGCCAGCGGCAATTCCTTACCGGGAATACCGATGCCGTTATCCCGGACGCGACAGAGTTTGATACCACCCTGCTCTACATCGATATCGACCTGAGTGGCACCTGCGTCGAGACTGTTCTCGAGTAATTCCTTCAGCACGGAGGCAGGCCGCTCGATAACTTCACCGGCAGCAATCTGGTTGATGAGTTGGGGTGGCAACTGCGTAATGGGCATGGTGCGATTCTAAATGAATCAACCAATCGGGCGCGACCATTAAAAACGGCACAAAGGCCAGACGCGAATTACACCGCTAAAGAAAGACCGCCGAACGGGTCAGTCAGGTTTCGACCGCAGGCGGTATTCTTAACACCTGCCCAACCCTAATTGTGTTGTTGTTCAAGCTATTAGCCGAACGAATTCGCGCAACACTGACATTATAACGCTGGGCGATACCACTGAGTGTGTCGCCGCTGCGGATGACGTACTCACGCGCAAGGCGCTGAGTCCGGCTTAGCTGCGCGACGCGCGTCCCTTGCGGTGGGTTGGTATAAAAATAGGTTTTGATGCCACTGTGCATCGCACGCGCCAGACGTTGCTGGTATTGCACACTCTTCAGGTTGCTTTCGTCATGTGCATTGGAAATAAACGCCGTTTCCACCAGCACAGACGGGATATCGGGCGACTTCAGCACCCTGAAACCGGCCTGCTGCACAGTTTGTTTGCGCACCTTGCCGATGCGCGCAAACTCGCCAATAAATAAATCGCCGACTTCTATGCTGGCTTCCAGCGACGCATTCTGCGACAAGTCCACCAGCACACTCGCCAGCATGTCATCCTTGTCGGCAATATCAACACCACCGATCAGGTCGGCGCTGTTTTCGCGCTGGGCCAGCACACGCGCCGCCTCGTCCGTCGCGCCTTTTTCCGAAAGCACATAGATAGTCGAGCCGCGCACACGTCGGTCGCTAAAAGAATCTGCGTGGATGGAAACAAAAAGATCGGCGCCCGCGGCCTCGGCGCGCTGTATGCGCTGCTGCAATTTCAGATAACGATCATCGGTGCGCGTCATAAACGCGCGCATGCCCGGTTCGCTGTCAATCAGGCTTGCCAGTCGCCGGCCGATCTCGAGCACCGCACGCTTCTCCTGCAAACCTCCGCGCCCTTTCGCGCCGGGGTCTTTGCCGCCATGACCGGGATCGATTGCAATAACGAGATCCCGATTACCCGCAGCGCTCGGCGCCTTCTTCACGACTTTGGGTTTAGCTGGGGCAGCTGCAGCAGCATTGTCGCTTGTTGTTGCAGCAAGTGGCGACAAGTCGACGACAATCCGGTAACCGAAAGAACCGCTGGGCTCTAGCAGAAAACTTTTGGGACTGGCCGCGGCACCCAGATCCAGAACCAGCCTTGCAGAGCCGTTTTCACGGTTTGCACCGCGCAGATTCGCTACGAGCCCGGCC
>JAHEGF010000329.1:0-2960 GCA_024645155.1 Phyllobacteriaceae bacterium
AGATGCGCCAAGGATACCAAATAGACCCACCGAAGGTGGCACTTGGCAAAATTTGCGGATGAAGGATGGCGTAGCTGAGACGCTATACAAACTTTTCGGCTGAATAATGAATATGAATTGAATGAAGCAGTTCAGCCTGCCTTTAATTGCCATAACAGGTATAATCTCGCCGCCCTGCGCCAAACCAATCAGCGTATCGGTCTCTTTGCATACCCCAGATCACCCGATCATTTATTCGTCTGCCTCGATTGGTGCGGCTCTTGCGAGCAGCAGGCCGTCGCAGGAGCCTAGTTTTGTCAAATATTGAAATTACTTTTGCCAGTCTGAATCTGGCACAACCCCTGATGCGCGCTATTGCCGACGCAGGTTACACAACGCCCACACCGGTTCAAGCACAGGCGATTCCACTGGTTCTGGCCGGCGGCGATCTATTAGCCGGGGCGCAAACCGGAACTGGCAAGACTGCAGGATTCACGCTACCGATCTTGCACCTGCTTTCCGCAAAACCCACGGAAGACCCACTGCCCGGACAGCCGCGCTGTCTGATCCTCGTGCCAACCCGCGAACTTGCTGCGCAGGTCGAAGAATCGGTGCAAACCTACGGCAAATATCTCCCCCTAAAATCCATGGTGATGTTTGGCGGCGTGAATATCAATCCTCAGATAAAAACCTTGCGCGGGAATATCGATATTCTTGTGGCGACACCAGGGCGGCTGCTCGATCACGTCGGGCAAAAAACACTGGATCTGTCCGCTATCGAAATTCTGGTTCTGGATGAGGCCGACCGAATGCTGGATATGGGCTTCATTCGCGACATCAAAAAAATCCTTGCGCTGTTGCCCAAGCAGAGGCAGAACCTGTTGTTCTCGGCGACTTTCTCTGACGAGATCAAATCTCTCGCCGACGGCCTGCTGCATAATCCCGGTTATGTCGAAGTGGCGCGCCGCAATTCCACCGTCGAACTGATCTCACAAAGCGTTCACCTCGTGCCGCAACGCCTAAAAAGCTACTTGCTCTCCCACCTGATCAAGCAAAACGACTGGAAGCAGGTATTGGTGTTCACTCGCACCAAACATGGCGCGAACCGGCTGACCGAGAAACTGATTGCAGACGGCATTCCCGCCGCCGCGATACATGGCAATAAAAGCCAACCTGCTCGCACCAGGGCGTTGGCACAATTCAAGGACGGCTCACTGCCGGTGTTGGTTGCAACCGACATCGCTGCTCGCGGACTGGACATCGACATGTTGCCGCATGTGGTGAATTTTGAATTGCCGAATGTACCGGAGGATTACGTGCACCGCATCGGCCGAACCGGACGCGCAGGCAGTAGTGGCGCGGCGATCTCGTTAGTTGATAACGAAGAACTAAAATTATTGAAGGACATCGAGCGCCTGATCAAACGCGAGATTCCGAAAATCTCGATAGATAGCTTCGTGCCACCGACCAACATCATGGCAGATGCGCCACGCCCACCTCGTCCCCGGCATGGGCAGCGTCGCCATAGCAACACGACTGCCTGCAACCATCCGGCTCGTGACGGTCAAAATCAACGCAACCCCAACTCACACCGGCCGCAAACCGCACGCCACGGACAACGTCCGCTCCCGGGACAAAAACCTCGCACACCAAAACCTGGAGGGGAAAAGCTTCTGTCTGAAGCAGCACGTCACCAGGCGATGCCACAGCCGGGACTGTTCCAGCCCGCGCCCCGCGTCCGACGCGAACGCGTAGCCGGGAAACCGTCTGGCATCCCGCGCGGTCGCGGTCGCGGCTGATCAGGCTTGGCACTCGAAACTGCGAGTAAGCAACAGTCGTCAGATGTCTTCGAAATTTGACTGTCCTGGCTCGATTCCATCCAGCGTCCACTCGCCAATGCGGTAACGTATCAAACGCAGCGTAGGAAGTCCCACCGCGGCCGTCATGCGCCTCACTTGGCGATTCTTGCCTTCGCGTATGGTAAGTTCGATCCAGCTCGTCGGGATGGTTTTGCGCTCGCGTATCGGCGGATTGCGCGGCCACAAGTTGACCAGCTCTTCGATCGCTCGAGCCTCAGCGGGTAGAGTTATGCCATCCTTGAGCAACACACCGCTCCGCAAATTCGCCAGCGCCACCTCGTCCGGCATGCCCTCTACCTGCACCCAATAAGTCTTGGGCGATTTGTGTTTCGGGTCGGTGAAGCGATGCTGCAACTTGCCGTCGTCCGTCAGCAACACCAATCCCTCGCTGTCGGTGTCCAGCCGCCCGGCAGGATAAACATCAGGAACAGCGATATAATCTGCCAGCGTTGGATGCAATCCGTCACGGCTGAATTGACAGATCACGCCATAAGGTTTGTTGAACAGCAGAATGCGACTCATTTATCCTTTACATTTCATTATTGCCCTGCCAGCGGGCTGTGATGAAGTATACGAAGAAAAGCTTACCGAATTTCACTCAATGAGAAAAACATGACGAGCCAAAAAATTATATACACGTTGACCGATGAAGCGCCGGCACTGGCCACTTATTCTTTGCTCCCGATAGTTCAAGCCTTCACCAAGGCTGCCGGTGTAGCTGTCGAGACACGGGACATTTCCCTTGCAGGACGCATCCTCGCGAATTTCCCCGAGAGCTTGACTGCCACCCAGAAGATGGCGGATCAACTGTCCGAACTGGGTGAACTGACACTAAAGCCCGATGCCAACATCATCAAGCTGCCCAATATTAGCGCATCGCTCCCGCAGCTGAAGGCAGCGATCAAGGAACTGCAGTCACAAGGATACAAAATTCCAGATTATCCTGAAATTCCAAAAACGGACGCGGCAACGGATATCAAGGCGCGTTACGGCAAAGTCCTTGGCAGCGCTGTAAACCCGGTGCTGCGCGAGGGCAACTCCGACCGCCGCGCTGCCGCTTCGGTCAAACAATACGCACGCAAACATCCACACCGGATGGGCAAGTGGGCTCACGATTCCAAA
>JAHEGF010000329.1:2970-3429 GCA_024645155.1 Phyllobacteriaceae bacterium
GTTGTGCACATGAGCTACGGCGATTTCTACGGCAGCGAAAATTCCGTGACCGTGCCGGAAGCCGTCTCTACCCGCATCGAATTGTTGGGTAAAAACGGCAAGATCACGGTTCTCAAGGACAATCTCACACTCAAGGCTGGCGAGATCATCGATGCCGCCGTAATGAGCCGCAGCGCGTTGCGCCAGTTCTTCGCCGAGCAGATCGCTGCCGCAAAAAAGGAAGCCGTGCTTCTATCCCTGCACCTCAAGGCAACCATGATGAAGATTTCGGATCCCATCATGTTCGGCCATGCCGTTTCCGTGTTCTTCAAGAGCGTGTTCGACAAACACGGAACTCTGCTCAAGGAACTGAAGGTTAACGTCAACAATGGCTTCGGTGACTTGGAAGCCAAAGTTTTTTCTTTACCGGAGAACAAACGTGCCGCCGTCGTGGCCGATATTGCAGACTGCTTCAGGAAC